>CALBAF010000096.1 GCA_937926415.1 uncultured Actinomyces sp. | reverse complement strand
CTTCTTGCCAGGGCATGCCCGGCGAGGTCGTGGTCAGGTCCGGGGTTCCGTCTCCCCAGCTCCACGTGTAGGACGTGGCCGTCAGAGTAATGGTGATGTCGCGACCCAGCAGCGTGACGGTGTGGGTCTGTGTGGGATGGGTGGCAGCGACGAGCGTGGGAATGTACTTGTTCGTATACGACACTCCTTCCGGCCGCTTGTGCAGGCCCGCGCCGTCAGCGTGGATCGTCGTAGCTGCGTAGTACAAGATCTCGCGCGTGGTCGGAGGCTGCCCCGTGGTATCACCATCCCCCTTCCGTGTGATGTGTGCACACACAAATGGAAGGGATTCGGTGCCATCCGGCAACGTCACTGTGTGCATCGTGTGGCCATCACACTGATCGTCCTCCGCATAGGTGCGCGCCTCTGGCGATGCCGCGCCTTCAGCTGTGAGTCGGCTCTTGTCGTCTTCTGGAGTTGAGTTGTCAGTACCTCGATACTTTTTCGCTTCCTTCGCTGCCTTACTTGCTTCCACTATTACATCGGAGCCGGTTCCTGAACTGCGGAAGTGAGGGGGTTCGATAGGCTGTTCTTCTTCCGCGTAGGCGACACCGGGGGTTAGGCAGCTTATCGAGCCAATAAGTAGCAGTAAGGCCTGAATCAGAGTTATCAATTTTAACTTACGCATCTGGATTCACCGCGGTTCCTTGCGTGACTATCCATTTACCGTCATGCCATGTCAAAAGTAATGTAAGAACTGTTTCGTACTCTGTATTACTTGTATTTACTTTCTGTCCCCTACAGGTGATTCCGTCTGAGGACTTTGTTAGGAAGGCGACCGAAATTGTATTTGGTGGAACACTGCTTCCATTCGGATCTATCGGATTTACTTGCAAAATGTGCACGATTTCCGACTTATTATCGTACGACCAGCCGCGCGCGTATACATTTCTAATATCGGTGACGACATTCTGATGAAAGTCGTCAGTTTCATTAGACATGTCCTCGAATGGTTGTGTGTCTCCCGTATTCCACGCGTAGACCAACAGTGCGAGGTAGTGTTCGGCGGCTGCTTCGGCACCTCGTTCTGTGTTCTCTTTGGCTTCTTCGGGGAGTTCCGGCTTGGTGTAGGTGTCTGCCGCGAACTCGGCGGGGCGTACGAGGACTCCGTCGGGGCCGATCGTGTAGCCGCCGGACATGGCGGCCTCGCTCGATGCTGACGGTATGGGCGTGGGGTGCGCGGTGGGTGTTGCCGCGGTGCTGGGGCGATCGTTCCACGAGCTGATGCTTGCGCCCAGCGTGTAGGCACCAACAGCTGCCACAGCGACCAGTACGGTGAGCCCGATACCCATTGCCCACGGGCGTAGTGCTGCTCTCTTGGCAGCCATAGCGCGTTTCTTGCGGCTTGATGTCGGGGTGAGGAAGTCTTGCTCTTCTTCCTCGGTGACGGGTCGCTCGGATAGGGGTGGGACCTTCATGGTGTGTGTGCCTCCACGGTGAGGTGTCCTCCGACGCGCCCCCATCGTTGGGAGTGCGTCCTTTCTCATCAGGGTACGCGCAGAACCGACACGAAACAATAAGAATACGCTGTAACCGTCACGCAACTATTCGCAACATGTGTGCACGTATGTGCATCGAGGAGGAAGTCCTCGCCCTGATCGCGGCTGCCCGCGCGCTGAGCAGCGAGAACAAGGAATCTGGTTTGACGCGTGTGCGCAGATGTAGATGGGAAAGCTTACTCTCTGCTTGACAGTTTGGGGCTGTCGATGGTGACAACGATCTATACGAAAGGAAAGACTGTGTTGTGCTAGTTAACCTTGCTGCCTCTTGCTATAGGGCATCATCGGGTGTTCTCGCGATTATCGCAGTGAGTAGTCCAATGAGCGCAGGAATCGATGCGGTGGTGGTTGCCTCGCTACTGATGCGCCTGGAGAGCTGACTTTTTGCGGCCCGATGATCTGATGTATCGATGAGGTGCGCACTGGTCCAATAATGGTTTTGATTTGGGGTGAGCGACCCACACGGTCGGTCATCAGCTGCTGATTCATGGTAGTGGCGTCCGAGTATTATGTGCAGTGCCATACGTCCTGGGAACGAAGAGGCCTAGTGCCTCGGTCGGCACCCTCCTCTTGTGGGTAGCAGCGTTGCCGTGACGCGGACGCCGTCACGCTGCAAGTTCACCTCAGAATGCACAAATGATCGGTTTGCCAGAAGTATGAGCCACGCGAAGTTTGTCGCGCCTCGACGAACAACCATGCAGTATAGTGCTGCGGTAGCGGTATCCTCAAGCAGGATGCGGACCTTGACGCTCGTTATCCGGCTGAAGGCCGCAACCTTAAGATCAATAGCGTTTGAGTATGAGAGGGCTTGAGACATGGCTCCTAAAGGGCACAAGAATCGCTCCATCAAACGCCTCCATCTCGGGTTAAGGGTCAAAATGTGTGTCTGGCTCGGCGTGTCGCGGGGGTTAGATTTG
>CALBAF010000095.1 GCA_937926415.1 uncultured Actinomyces sp. | reverse complement strand
GAGCGGGCGGCGCATATCGGCTTTGAAGGGGACGGCCACGCTTTGGGGCTCTCCCTGGTTGTTCAGCGGAGCCACTGTGACGGTCACGGTTCCTGTCACCGCGCCGTTGGCGTGCTCCTGAGCCGCCAGCTTGACGGGTACGGTTCCCGTCTTCCCCTCCTCGACCTTGACGCACGTGTCCTTCGACGACGCCTGAGCCGAGAGCGTGACGGTTCCGGCTTCCTTCGGGGAGCCGGTGAGCGTGGTCTGACCGTCCCCGATCCAGACACATCCCGGCCCGGTGACCTTGAGGTCGGCGCTGGCCGCGGTCTGACCATCCATGCGACCGAAGTCGATCTGGTCACCCAGGGTCGGGTAGTTCGACGGCGGCGAGACAGTCACCGCGGTCGAGACCAGCGATGGCGAGAGCGTGGTGCCTTTGACGGGTGAGCCGCTGGCACTGGTGGCATCACCCGTTGTCAGGGTGAGGCTGGTGGTCAGGGTGCCGCTGCCGAGAGCGGCGTCCTTGGGAATCGTGATCCGTTGCGGCGTGGACAGAGAGGCCGGGTCGGTGCTCGTGAAGAGGGTGTGCTCTTTTCCCTTCGCATCCTTCAGCGACACGTTCAGGGAGACTGGACCGGTGAGATCTGACGCAGGAACCTCCGGGCCTCCGACGCCGTCAACCAGCTTCAGGTCGGCGTTCGGCACCGCCTCCCCCTGGCGCAGGGTCGTCTGTCCCAGGTTCTTCCAGGCCATTGACAACGGCGAGCTGAGGTGGAGATTGACATGAACCTCATGTCCTGCCGAGGCTGACCGCCTGTCCACGAAGACCAGGCGCCACTGCCCGTTCCATGCGGCGGCGTTGGCGGAGTCAAGGTCGATTCGTAGTGTCCGCCCCGTCATCCACTCGTATGAAACGCCTTGCTTGTTCTGCGGGCCGCTGGAGTCCGATGTCATCGCGATGGGCGTCTGAGAACCAGGGGCGTAGAGGTCGGCCTCCAGTCCCTGCGTATCCGACGAGGCCAGAATATGTACGCTGCGCAGCGAACGATCCAGGACGAAGCTGGTCTCTCCGTCGGAGCACACGTCGCCCTGACAAATCTTGGTCGTGCTGCTGGAGACCGAGCGCCCCGGGGCGGAGATCGAGTCGAACGCCATGAGCAGTGAGTCGATATCCGTCACCGGATAGAATCCACCCGGTGGATCGGAGACGTTGCCGCACGACTCGACTGAGTTCTTAGCGGCATTCGCCCCTCCACCGAGCGTGATTCTCTTCATGAAATCGAAGTTGGAGTCTCCGCTGCTCAGTCCAATGCCCAGCAACGTGATGTGGGAGGAACGCAGCTGGTCAGCGAGTCCGGTGGGCCGGCAGATGTCCTGCTTTCCTGCGGACTCGGCC
>CALBAF010000094.1 GCA_937926415.1 uncultured Actinomyces sp. | reverse complement strand
GGCGATCCTGCCCGCCTACCCGCAGTACGCGGCGTCGACGGTGGCGACGATCAACGACGCGGTCGCCCAGTGGATCGGCCGCAACCGCGACGGATTCGAGCTGCGCCTGCACCGCTCCTTCCCCGCCGCCCCTGCGTACATCGAGGCGCTCGCGACCGCCCTCGAGCGCCATTGGGAGCGCGTGGGTCGTCCGAACTTCCTGACGGGGGACCGCGTCGTCGTGTCCTTCCACTCGATCCCGGTCGCCATGGACGAGGCCGGGGACCCCTACCGCGCCGAGTGCCGTCACACGGTCGCCGCCCTCGAGTCGCGCCTGGGCCTGGCGATGGGATCCCTGACGGCCACCTTCCAGTCCGTGTTTGGCCGCGCCGAGTGGCTGGGCCCGCAGACGATCGAGGAGATGGCCGAGCTGGGCGCCGGTAAGTGCCCGCGCGTGGACGTCATCTGCCCGGGCTTCATGGCGGATTGCCTGGAGACGCTCGAGGAGATCGACCAGCTCAACCGCGAGACCTTCGTCGAGGCCGGGGGCGGGGACTTCCACTACGTGCCGTGGGGCAATGACTCGGAGGGCGCGGTCGCGTCCCTCGAGGAGCAGGCTCGCATCGCGCTCGCCGGCTGGGTGTAGGCGCGCTGTCACAATCGCGCTGTCACAATTGACCGCCGAACGAAACCCTCCGGCGGATGCGGCCCCGGCCTCGTAGCGTGGAGGCATGAGCACGCCTGACTGTACGACCTTCTCCACGCTGGCCATCCACGCCGGGTTCGACCCGGACCCCATCACGGGTGACGTGGTGCCTCCGATTCACGTCGCATCGACGTTCGTGCAGGATCGGCCCGGCGAGCTGCGAGAAGGCTACGAGTACGGGCGCTGCGGCAACCCGACGACCAACGCGTTCGCGGGCGCGCTCGCGGCCCTGGAGGGGGCGACGCACGGCTTCGCGTTCCCGTCGGGCATGAGCGCCGAGGACACGGTGATCCGCCTGCTGGCGCGCCCCGGCGACCACGTCGTGCACTCGACCGACGTGTACGGCGGCACCCACAAGCTCCTGAGCGTCATCAAGCCCGCCGAGGGCATCACCTCCGAGGCCGTGGACCTCACCGACCTGGCCGAGGCCGAGCGGGTGATTCGCGGGTCGCGCCCGCAGATCGTGTGGGTGGAGACGCCCTCGAACCCGTTCCTGCTGGTCACGGATATCGCTGCGATTGCGGCCCTCACGCACGAGGTGGGGGGCCTGCTGATCGTGGACAACACTTTTGCGACGCCGGTCCTGCAGCGTCCCCTTGAGCTGGGCGCGGACGTCGTCGTGCATTCGACGACCAAGTACGTGGGCGGCCACTCCGACGTGGTCGGCGGCGCGTTCGTTCTGCGCGATGGCCTGGAGCTGCCCGCGCACGTCGAGCCCTTCTTCGGCGAGCGCGACGGCGCCGCCGAGGCCGTCAAGCTGCAGATGGCCCTCGGGCACGTGCCCTCCCCGCGTGACACGTACCTGGCCCACCGTGGCCTCAAGACGCTGGCGCTGCGCGTGGAGCGCCACTGTGAGAACGCGCAGAAGGTCGCCGAGTTCCTGGCCGCCCACCCCAAGGTCACGGCGGTCCACTATCCGGGGCTGG
>CALBAF010000093.1 GCA_937926415.1 uncultured Actinomyces sp. | reverse complement strand
TCACCCAGCACGACCGCGCCGCGCTCAAGAGCGGGGGCGATGACCGTAGCGACGTGGTAGGCGCGGTCGGCCGCGTACAGGAGGGCCTCCGTGCGCGCGTCAACGTCCTCGGGGCCGTTCTGCACGAGGCGACGGATCTCAGTGCCCAGCTCGGTACCGCCCGGCTCGCGGGTGACGACGACCTCGCGGCCACGGCTCTCGAACCAGTCGCGCACCGACTGGATCTGCGTGGACTTCCCCGAGCCGTCGCCACCTTCGAAGGTGATGAACACTCCTCGCGCTGCCATCAGCTGTCCTTCTTCGTCGCGGCCTTCTTGGTGGCCGTCTTCTTCGCCGTGGTCTTCTTGGCCGTCGTCTTCTTCGCGGCCGTCTTGCGCGTGCGCTTGGGGGCGGGACCCTTGGCGCGCTTGTCGGCGAGGAGCTCGTAGGCGCGCTCTGCCGTCAGGTCCTCGACCGTCTCGGCACGCGGCACCGTCACGTTGGTCTCGCCGTCCGTCACGTAGGGGCCAAAGCGCCCGTCCTTGACGGTGACCTTCTTGCCCGAGATCGGGTCCTCGCCGAACTCGCGCAGCGGCGGGCGGGCCGTGCCACGACCGCGCGTCTTGGGCTGCGCGTAGATGGCCAGGGCCTCGTCCAGGGTGATGGTGAGCAGTTGGTCCTCGGAGGCCAGCGTGCGCGAGTCCGTGCCCTTCTTCAGGTAGGGGCCATAGCGGCCGTTCTGCGCGGTGATGACCTCGCCCGAGGCCGGGTCCGTGCCCACCTCGCGCGGCAGGGACAGCAGCAACAGGGCGTCCTCGAGGGTGACGGTGGCGATGTCCATGGTCTTGAACAGCGAGGCTGTGCGAGGCTTGGCTGCAGCCTTCTTCGTCTTCTTCGCACCCTCCTCGGCCACCTCGGGCAGGACCTCGGTGACGTAGGGGCCGTAGCGGCCGTCCTTGACGATGATCGTGTGACCAGTCGCGGGGTCGACGCCCAGCTCGCGACCGTCATCGGCGGCGCGCGAGAAGAGCTGGTCCACCAGCTCGTCCGTCAGCTCGTCGGGGGCGACCTCCGGCGGCACATTCGCGCGCGTCCCGTCAGCCTTTTCCATGTAGGGGCCGTAGCGGCCCACGCGCAGCGTCACGCCGCGACCCAGGTCGATCGAGTTGACGGCGCGCGCGTCGATGTCGTCACCCAGGGAGGCAACGTCGTGGCGCAGGCCACCCGTCTCGCCCGTGCCGTCGGGGCCGAAGAAGAAGCCGGTCAGGAACTCCGTGCCGTTCTCCTCACCCGCGGCGATACGGTCCAGGTCGCCCTCCATCGAGGCCGTGAAGTCATAGTCGACCAGGTTCGCCAGGTTCTCCTCGAGCAGGCGCGTCACGGAGAACGCCAGCCACGTGGGCACCAGGTACTGGCCGCGGTGCGTCACGTACCCGCGGTCCCCAATCGTCTGGATGGTAGCCGCGTAGGTGGAGGGACGGCCGATGCCGAGCTCCTCCATCGTCTTGACCAGCGTGGCCTCCGTGTAGCGGCCCGGGGGCTGAGTCTCGTGGCCATCCGGGGTGGCCTCGGTCAGCGTCGCGGGATCACCCTCGGCGACATCCGGCAAGGTCGTCTCCGCGTCGTTCTTTTCCGCGTCGTAGCGCCCCTGGTCGCGGCCCTCCTGGTAGGCCAGGCGGAAGCCCGGGGAGGTGATGACCGTGCCCGAGGCCGAGGAGATCACGTCGTGACGCTTGCCGTCGACCTCGATGCCGGTGAGCACGCGAATCGTCGCCGTGTAGCCGAGGGCGTCGGCCATCTGCGAGGCAACCGTGCGCTTCCAAATCAGGTCGTACAGCGCCAGCTGCTGCTTCGACAGGGAACCGGCCACCTCGCCCGGCGTGCGGAAGTGGTCGCCGGCGGGACGGATCGCCTCGTGCGCCTCCTGCGCGCCCTTCGAAGTGGTGCCGTATAGGCGCGGAGACTCGGCCACGGCCTCGGCCCCGTAGAGCTGGATGGCC
>CALBAF010000092.1 GCA_937926415.1 uncultured Actinomyces sp. | reverse complement strand
CAAATCTAACCCCCGCGACACGCCGAGCCAGACACACATTTTGACCCTTAACCCACAAGCAACACGAGAAAACAGGAGCGGCGACACCGCAGCCACAACCAGGGAAAACAAAAACCGCAGATCCCGAAGGATCTGCGGTTTCATCGTGCGCGAGGGGGGAGTTGAACCCCCACTCCATCACTGGAACACGGACCTGAACCGTGCGCGTCTGCCTATTCCGCCACTCGCGCGTACCCAGAAAGAATAGGGGCATCACACCCCATGCGTCAAATCAGCGCCGTATGACCCAGGGCACAAGAACCCGCATCACCTGGACAAAACCCCGCTACGACAACGAAAGATCCGACCTGCACACTACGGCATCAACCTGCACGCAACGATGCCAGCGACACCCAACAGGCTCGCAGCGATCACGGCGGCATCCACCCATCCGAGTCGAACGCGCGCCCCACGAGTCACGCCATCGTTGGCCTCAATGGACCCGCGCATTGACATCGCGCGCCCGGTTTCGGCCGCGCCGCGCGAGGTTGCGGACAGAATCGCCGTGATGACGTCGACGCTCAGGCGAGCGGAACCGCGCAGCGACAGCGTTGCCATGTCCTGCCCAAGCCGCAGCTTGGCGGTGTCGAGCACGGCCTGCGCCTGGTCGCGCAGCATCGGCAGGCCTCGCAGGGCCGAGGACATGACGAGCGACCACTGATCGACCGGAGCACCCAGGAGCCGCAGGGGTCGCAGGAAGAAACGCAGTGCGCCCGCGAGCGCGGCGGTCGGCGTCACCCACGCAATAAGCCCGGACCCCCACAGGACGACGAGCGCCAGGGTGGAGACGCGCAGGAAGAGCTCGAGCCCATCCCCCAGCCACGCGCCAATACAGCCACCGATGAAGCCGGAGACAAACCACAGGGGCGGACGCGGCGCGACGCTGAGGGGAAGGCGCACAACCAGAGAGGCAATAAGGAGGAGGCCCCCCACGATCGCGAGCGTCGACCACCTCGGCGAGAGGATCACGCACGTGGTGAGCACGGTCCAGCAAGCAATAAGGGTCCCGGGCCAGGCGCGCGACAGGGGCGTGACCCACGGCAGGGGACGAGGCAGGGTGAAGCCCGCACTGCGCCGCGGCTTGGGGCGCGGGGGTCCTTCGCCGAGGCCGGGAGGGGGCCTCGAGAAGCGGCC
>CALBAF010000091.1 GCA_937926415.1 uncultured Actinomyces sp. | reverse complement strand
GGTCGTCGGGCAGGATAGCGCCCGCCCCCTCGGCGTCCCACACGAGGTCGAGCGTGGGGTTGACGAAGACGCCACTCAGGGCCGTGTTGAAGCCACGCGTCGGCCCCTCGTCGAGCTGGAGGATGTCACGGTAGTAAGAATCGAAGGATCCGGCGCCACCGTACCTCCACACGAAGACCTGGGAGCCGACGCCCACCTGGGGCGCAGCGAGGCCGACGCCGGGCGCGGCGTGCATCGTCTCGATCATGTCGGCGACGAGGTCTCGCAGCTCCGAATCAAAGGACTCGACGGGGGCCGCAGCCCGGTGCAGGACAGGCTCGCCCGTGATGCAGATCGGCAGGATGCTCATGCGTGATCTCCCACGTGTGCGATGACTCCGACGCCCGCCGCTTCAATCGCGCGCGGGGTGGTGGGGTCCAGATCCTTGATGACACGGGCGGGGTTGCCGACGGCGATGCAGTTGGCGGGGATATCGTGCGTGACGACGGCACCCGCGCCGATGATCGAGTTCTCCCCAATCGTGACGCCCGGGCACACGACGACGGAGCCGCCCAGCCACACGTTGTCTTCGAGGGTGATCGGGGCGGCGGACTCCCATTTCGCTCGACGAGGCCCGGGCTCCCTCGGGTGGACCGCGGTGTAGAGCGAGCAGTTGGGGCCGATGAGCACGTCTGCCCCGATGACGACCGGGGCAACGTCGAGCACGGTCAGTCCATAGTTGACCCAGGAGCCATCGCCGATGGAGATGTTGTGCCCGTAGTCGACGCGCAGGGGTGGTCGAATGTCGACGTCCTGACCCACCTGGCCGAGCACCTGGTCGAGCAGGTAGCGGGCGATGTCTGGGTCGGTGGGATGTGCCTGCTCGTAGAGGCTCAGGAGGCGAACCGCGCGCTTCGTGAGTGCCGCGAGTTCATCGTTCGCAACGTAGTAGTCGCCGTCGCGCATGCGCTGCTCGGGGGTACGCTCGTCGTCGCGGAATCGGGGGTCGTCGAAATCCGTTCCCGGAGAGATGGTCATGCGACCAGGGTAGTCGAAGCCCTTTCGAGGCGGGGAGCGCGGCGCGCGTCCAGGTGACCGAGGAGGGCGTGCAGCTGGGAGATGTCGGCGGCGGGGTCCTCGGGATGCCACTGCACGCCAATGACGGGGGCGTCCAGCGATTCGATGGCCTCGATCGTACCGTCGGGGGCCTGCGCGCTGACCTGGAGGCCCTGCGCGAGGCGCGCAACACGCTGGTGGTGCGCCGACGAGATGATCAGCTCGGAGTCGGTGAGGACGGGAGCGAGCGCGCGCTCGAGGTTGGTGCCTTCACCGACGCGGACGCTGTGGCGGATGAAGCGATGATCGGACAGGATCCGGTTGTTCGTGTGGGTGCCGTGCGCGCCCTCGATGTGCTGCTCGAGCGTGCCGCCCAGCGCCGTGTTGATGATCTGCATACCGCGGCAAATTCCCAGGAGCGGGGTGCCTGTGCGCACGGCGTAGTCAACCAGGGCGATCTGTCCGCGGTCGGCGCGGTACCAGTGGCGTCCCTCGGCCTCGTACCCCTGGGAGGCGCCGTACAGGCTGGGGTGGACGTCCTCGCCGCCCATGATGATGATCGCGTCGGCGTGCTGCGCGCGCAGGGTCGCACCCTCGGCTCCGTCTTCCTGCGCGTATTCGCGGATGACGTTCCAGGTAGGCAGCGCGGCCTGCAAAAGACGATCCCACAGGCGCATGCAGATGTTGTTGTATGCCTCGTCCCCCGGGCGCGCCGGCAGGACGTTGGAAATCAACAACGTCGGCTTCGTGTGGTTCGTCATGGTCCCTATCATGTCAGCACTGGGTAGCGAGCGCGCGGCGCGTTCACGGGGTGGCCAATTGTGACAGCTTGTGTCCGCCCTGCGTACGACGTGAGAATAGCGCTCCCCCACGCACGACGAGGCCGGGGCTGGTCCGCGCGTTCACGGCCCTGAGCCCCGGCCTCGTTCGTTGGTGTTCAGTTCTCGGACACGAAGCGGTCCACGCGAGCGAGCAGCTCGGCCTTCTCGTCATCCGAGATCCACGCGATCTCGATGGAGTTGCGGGCAATGCGCTCCAGGTCCGCGCGGCCGAGGTCGAAACGCTCGGCGAGCGCCAGGTAGTTGTCGCCGACGTATCCGCCGAAGTAGGCGGGATCGTCCGAGTTGACGCTCACCTTGACGCCCGCGGCAGTCAGCTCGACGATCTCCTTACCCTTCATTTCCTCAGTGACGAAGGAGTTGGACAGGGGGCACGAGGTCAGGCCGATGCCGTGGTCGCGGGCGTAGGCGACCAGCTCGGGATCCTCAACGATGTTCGTGCCGTGGTCGAGGCGCTCGGCACCCAGCTCGGTCAGGGCAGCGCGAATGTTGTCGATCGAGCCAACCTGGTCGATGTCGCAGTGCATCGTCACGTGCAGGCCAGCCTCGCGGGCCAGGGCAAAGACCTCGGCAAACTTCGTGGGCGGGTTATCGCGTTCGTCGGAGTCAAGCCCGACGCCGATGAACATGTCCTTGTAGGGCAGGGCAGCCTGGAGCGTCTCGAGCGCGGACTGCGCGCTCATGTCACGCAGGAAGCACAGGATGAGGTCGGCGGACAGGCCAGCCTCGCGGGCCTCGACGACGGCGCGGTGATAGCCGCGGATGACCGTCTCGATGGCGATGCCGCGCGAGGTGTGGGCCTGCGGATCGAAGAAGCACTCGGCGCGCACGACGCCGTTGGCGCGGGCGCGCTCAAAGTAGGCGGCGGCCAGGTCGTGGAAGTCGTCCTCATCCTGGAGGACGTCCATGGCCGGATAGTAGACCGCCAGGAAGGAGGTGAGGTCGTTGAACTGGTAGGTGGCCTGGACCTCCTCGACCGTGGACTGGCCGATATCGACGCCGTTCTTGCGGGCCAGGGCCAGCTTGGTGTCGGGCTCGAGGGTGCCTTCCAGGTGCAGGTGCAGCTCGGCCTTGGGTAGTCCAAAAGCGAAGTCGCGGGTCACGTCGGTGCTCATGTGTCCTCCACAGGTAACGGGGCGGGTGTCGCGGAACAATTGTCCCACTCCACCCGCCCCGCGCTGAAGGAGGTCACATAGCAAACGGTCCGAGGAGACGGTTGTCGTTCACTGGGTGGCCGACCGTCTCAGGCCAGCGCGCCCATCGGATCCCACGCCGGCAGGTGCAGCGGCTCTTCCGTGATGACGGCGCGCAGGTCTGCGGGCAGGTCGTCCACGTGCACTGCCACCTCAAACACGTTGGCGTCGAACCATGCGGCGTCCATCGTGAAGAAGCCCTTGTCGCCGGGTTCCTCGCCCCAGGAGTTCTCGACGCGGAAGCGACGGGCGTTGCCCTCGTCGTCGATGTCGACGCCGGTGAAGAGCATCGCGTGGTTCATCGCGGACTCGCCGGTGTTGACGCGCTGCTCCTTCGAGGTGGAGAAGTCCACGCCGAAGAGGTTGTCGAAGTCGTAGAGGCCGTCGACGAACAGGCCGGAGGCGCGGTCGGACTGCTGGCCGCAGTCGGCGCCGAACCAGACGGCGCGGCCCGAGGTCAGGATGGAGGCCGTGATCTCGCGGATCTGCTCGACGGGGGCGTTCACGTAGAGGATCGGGCGACCGCCCACGACGTTGCCCATGTGGTCGACCGTGAGGGTGTGGCCCTTGGGGTGCTCGGCGCGCGGGTCGTCCACGAGGCACACGTACTGCGTGAGGTCCACGTCCACGTAGCGCTCGTAGAACTCACGCGGGGTGAGCACGCCGTCGCGGTGGAACTCGCCCTTGTCGTCACGCCACTCCCACTCGAAGGAGGCCGGGGGCTCGCCCAGGCAGATGACGAGGATGCGCCACACGTCGGCCAGCGCGGCTTCCTTGACCTCGAGGATCTCCTCCTCGGAGGCGCCGGCCTCGACGAGGGAGCGCAGCTCGAGGGCGGTGCGGCGCAGGACGACCTTGAGGCGGTCGTTCATGGGGGCGGTGTGGCCGGAGGACTCGGTCTCGGGCATCGCGACCTTGGGGACGAGGCCGTGCTTGAGGTACAGGGACACCGCCATGTCCCACTGGCCGCCGTCGGAGAGGACGTCGCCGAGCAGGAACTGCAGGAGTCGGCCGTCGAGTTCCTCGGTCTTCGCGGTGGCGATGACGTCGGTGAGGAAGAAGTTGGCACGCTCGAACTTGTCCCAGAAGAGCACGTAGTTCTGCGAGAATTCGAAGTCCTTGAGGCCCATGCGGGTGCGCGCGGTCGAGCGCAGCAGGTTCAGGGAGGAGAAGAGCCAGCAGCGGCCGGACTTCTTCTGCGACGTCACCTTCCAGTCGTCCACCTTGTGGGATACGACCGTGGGGGTGGCGACGACCTTGGCGCGGTCGAAGGCGACGGGCTCCACACCGGCGTGGGAGACGGCGTTGCGGGCGACCGCGCGGGCGGAGTCTGAGGATGCGTGCAGGGAGGCGACGAATTCGTCGGTGATCTCGTGTGCCATGGGCCGAGGCGTTCCTTTCAATTGAGAGTCATTCTCTATAAGAATACGCGCTCACAGTAACCCAGACGACTCAGGTCCATTTACAATAAGTGTCGTCCATGTTCAGTGAGTGCGAAGGAGCATCAATGTTGGATCGTGGTGCGTCGGGGCGCGAGGTCATTCTGAGCGCCGGAGACTACGAGGCTCGGATCGTCACCGTGGGAGCAGGTCTAGCATGCCTGACGTATCGTGGACACGACCTGGTCGTCCCCCACAACGTCAATCAGTGTCCCCCCGGTTACCTGGGCAAGGTGCTCATGCCGTGGCCGAACCGCGTCGCAGGCGGCTCATACTCGTGGGAGGGCACCTCCTACGACCTGCCGGTGGACGAGCCCACGTTCGGCACGTCGCTGCACGGTTTCGTTGCCTTCCAGGAGTGGGAGATCGCCGAGGCCGACGCCTCCTCGGTCCTCCTGCGCACCCTCATCGCGGCGCGCTATTCCTACCCGTGGACGCTTCTTGTATCCGCGCACTACAGCCTGGATGCGGACGCAGGCCTAAGCGTCGAGCTATCCGCAACGAACATCGGCGAGGGCACCGCACCCTACGGCGTCGGCTTCCACCCCTATCTGGCCGTCGACGATACGCGGGCGGATGATCTAGAGCTTCAGAACCCCGCGTCGGTCATCTACGAGGCCGACGCCTCCATGATCCCGGTGGCCGCCCACGACGTGACCTCCTTCGGACTGGACTTTCGCTCCCCCACCGTCATCGGCACCTCCCGCCTGGACCACGCCTTCGCGGGCCTACCCGAGGGCACCTGGGCCGTGACGCTGCGCGACCCCGCTTCAGGCGTGGGCGTGTCCCTTTCGTCTGACGCGCGCTGGCTGCAGGTCTACTCGGCCGACTACATCGGCCGCGTGGGCGTGGCCGTCGAGCCGATGAGTTGCCCGCCCAACGCCTTCAACTCGGGTACGGACGTCGTCGCCCTGGGCGCAGGAGAGACCCACACGCTGAGCGCGCGGATCTCCGGCTTCGAGAGCTGACGAATCCTAGTATTTCCCCGCGGCGGCGCGGATAAGTGTCAGGGCAACCGCTCCGGCCGTGGAGGAACGCAGGACGTTGTCTCCCAGCCCAATCGTGCGGGCGCCCGCGTCCACCAGCTGCGAGGTTTCCTCGGTCCCAATGCCGCCCTCGGGGCCCACGATGAGCGCGATGCGGGCGGGAAGAGACTCGTTCGCGGAGGCTTCCTGGACCTGCGCGAGCACAGCCCCGAGCGAATCCGTGGCCTCCTCGTGGCAGACGAAGGCCACCCCGGCCTCGTCCGTCAGGGATGCGACCCAGGAGGCAAGCTCGCGGCTGTCCTGGACATCCTCAACGAGCGGGACGAAGGCGCGGCGGGACTGCTTGGCGGCCGCACGGGCCACCCCCTCCCACTTGGCGCGCCCCTTCTCGGCCTTCGAACCCTTCCACTGGACGATCGCACGCTGGGAGGCCCACGGGATCACCCTGTCGATGCCGATCTCCGTGCAGATCTCGACGGCGGCCTCGTCGCGCCCACCCTTAGCGAGTGCCTGAACGAGGATGACCTCGGGACTCGGGGCATCCTCCTGCGTGAGCTCGCGCACGATGAGGGACAGCGAGGACTTGTCGCTCCCGCTCACCTCGCAGGTCGCGCGCGCTCCCACGCCGTCCACGACGTCAACCCACTCCCCCGTGCC
>CALBAF010000090.1 GCA_937926415.1 uncultured Actinomyces sp. | reverse complement strand
CCGCCGTTCTCGCATTCACTGGGGTGGCGTGCATCGGTGGGCTCGCCCTCGACCTGAGCGTGCCGAGCGTGCGCGTCGGCGTCGCGTGGATCCTCCTTGCGGCCCTCGCCTGGTCGGCCTACATCGTCGTCGGGCAGAAGGCTTCGACCACGCGTGACGGGGTGACGAACCTGGCGCTCGGATGCGCGTGGGGCACCCTGTTTTTCGCGCCTTTCCTTGGGCCGGGCGCGATGGCGGCCCTGGCTTCGTGGAAACTCATCGCGATCGTCGTCGGCGTGGGCCTGCTGTCTACCGCGATTCCCTACACCTTCGAGGCGCTCGCGATGCGGCGCCTGGCCGCGTCGACTTTCGCGCTGTTCGCCGCGATCCTGCCGGCCACGTCCGCCCTGGTCGGGGCGGTGATGCTCCGTCAGATCCCTGGCGTCTTCGAGATGATCGGCCTGGTGCTGGTGTCGGTCGCGGTCTGGCTGGCCTCGCGGGAGTAGGGCTTTTCGGCGCGGCGTTTTCCTGGATTTCTGTGCCTGTGAGTGCTTGTCAGCCCCCACAGGCGCGCGTCAGCGGGGTCTGGTGCCTACCGACGTGCCGGCGGCGGTATTCGTCCACCTTGTTTTGTTACAAACGTCGTCAAACCACCCTGTTTTTCAAGGGGATTTAGCGCTCATTGTTACAAACGTCGTCAATCCGAGCCCGAAATCGGCTTTTTCTGGCGTTTTAGCCCGCAGATTGACGACGTTTGTAACATCCGGGGTCGGAGACGCGTTGAAAATGCTGCAGATTGACGACGTTTGTAACAACAGCCGGGAACGCGAGCCTTTCGCGGGGCTCCTATGAGTGTCGTGTTGGGTGCGTTGGAGGAACCGGATGCCGGTTGTTTCGGTGCGCTTGCTGATTTCGTGTGAGCGGTGGTGGATGAGGGGCTTTGTGGGGTGCGCTGCGGGTATCAGCCGTCAGGGGCGGCCCGTCGGCTGCAAGGGCGGCGCCGGCTGCTGACTTCATCGCGATGAGGCGCGCTTTCTGGATAGGTTGTGACGATCTGGATAGGTTGTGACGATCTGGATAGGTTAATAACCTATCCGGATGCGCGTTACCTATCCGGAAGTGCGCAACCTATCCAGAAGTGCACAACCTATCCAGAACATGCCGGTGCGCGGGGCCCGGGTGGCACCACGACATGGTGGATGGGGTGCTGAAGCCCCTCAGTCGAGGCTGAGTTGGCGCGGCGTGTGCTTGCCGCCGCGGGCGATCACCCAGAACGCGAACCACGCGCCGAGTGAGCCGACGATCATGACGAGCACCATTGGCACGGCGCTGTCGCCGCCCGAGGTTGCCAGGGGAGCGGCGATGCCGTTCGCGATCGACTGACAGACGCCCATGACGGAGGAGGCAGTGCCTGCGTGCTCGCGTGCCTCGCTCATGGCCTGCGCGCCGGAGTTGCCGAAAATGAAGGCGGTCGCCGTCATGATGAGCGCGAAGCCAACGCACGTGAGGATCAGCGGCAGGTCGAGGAGGAACGTCGAGATTGCCAGCGTCACCACGCCGGCCGCCGCGATCGTGAGACCCGTGACGATGAGCGTGCGCGGCGTGAAGTGCGAGATCAGGCGCACGTTGACCAGCGCGAAGCCGGTCGACAGCAGCGCGTTGAACGCGAACACCCACGCGAAAGCCATGGGGGACAGGCCCAGCGGTCCCTGCAGCACGTAGGTGGCGTTCGAGATGTATCCGAACATGCAGAAGCTCGAGAAGGCGTTGGTCAGCATGAAGCCCACGAAGGGGCGGATGCGTACGACCTGGACGAGGCCCTGGAAGAACCGCGGAATACCGCCGGGGTGGCGGCGCTCCTCGGGCAGGGACTCGGGCACGACGAACCACGCGAGGGCCGCCATGAGTAGCGTGAAGGCGGTGAGCGCCCAGAAGACGACCCTCCACGTCGCGTGTGTGATGATGAAGGCGCCGAGGACCGGGGCGAGCATCGGAGCGAAGCCGACGATCGCCTGGAGGAGGCTCATTGCGCGAGCCAGTGTCTTGCCGTGCGCGACGTCGACGAGGATCGCGCGGCCCACCGAGGAGGCGACGCCGCCGCCGAGGCCCTGGAAGACTCGGCCCACGAGGAGCACCCAGATGTTGGGGGAGAGGACACAGACGATGGATCCGATCAGCGCAATGATGCCGCCCGCGATGATGGGGCGGCGGCGCCCGATCTGGTCCGAGATAGCGCCGCCCAGGACCTGGCCGGACGCGTAGCCCACGAAGAAGGTTGTGAGCGTGAACCCGAGCATCGTCGAGTTCGTTGCCAGGTCCGCGGTGATCTGCGGGAATGCGGCCGAGTACATGTCGGTCGCCATCGGCGGCACGGCGTTCTGCACGGCCAGCGTGATCAGCAGGGCAACCGTGAGCGCCCCGCCGACGATGCCGCCGCGGCCCCGGGTGTCGTTAGTCGTCATGGTGCGATTGTGCACCCTTTAGGGCGCTAAATAGACGCTGCGGTCGATTATTTGACGTATCTCGCACGTTTGAGTCTCCCGACCTGCGCAGATGTGATGCCGCAGAGGTCGTTCAGTTGGCGGTCAACCGGGTTTGAGCGGCGCTCATTCCCTGGTGGTACTCACTCCCCTTCTGCGCTCGCCTCCAGCGCATCCGCCGCGGCCTCGGTCTCCTCGCGCGTCGGGCACGAGGCC
>CALBAF010000089.1 GCA_937926415.1 uncultured Actinomyces sp. | reverse complement strand
TAAAAGAACTAGAGAAGCAAGAGCAAACAAATTCAAAAGCTAGCAGAAGGCAAGAAATAACTAAGATCAGAGCCCCCCACCTGCTTGTATGGTGGTTTCTCACGAGCGAGCGATACTGGGAAAGGCACCCCTGCCTCGTCTATGTAAGGACAATCATGCTCTCGCGCGCCTTGAGGTGACCTTGGTCCCTTGAAGCGTGTATCCTTACCCCTGGTAGCGACCCACCGGTGGGTCGGTCATCGCATACAAGGAAGTTGAGAACCACGATGGTCAAGTACGTATACGACTTCTCCGAGGGCGACAAGTCCATGAAGGACCTCCTCGGAGGAAAGGGAGCAAACCTCGCCGAGATGACGAAGCTCGGTCTGCCCGTTCCCCCCGGCTTCACGATTACCACCGAGGCGTGCCGCGCATACCTCAAGGAGTCGACGGTTCCCGAGTCGCTTGCCACCGAGGTCACCACCGCCCTGCGCGGCGTCGAAGACCAGATGGGCCGCCGCCTCGGCGATCCCTCCGACCCGCTCCTCGTCTCCGTGCGAAGCGGCGCCAAGTTCTCCATGCCCGGCATGATGGAAACCGTCCTGAACATCGGCCTCAACGATGAATCCGTTCTCGGCCTTGCTGCCGTTAGCGGTAACGAGCGCTTCGCGTGGGACTCCTACCGCCGCCTCATCCAGATGTTCGGCAAGACCGTTCTCGACATCGACGGCGACCTCTTCTCCGACGCCCTCGACGCCCTCAAGGCTGAGCGTGGCGTGAAGGGCGACACCGAGCTGACCGCCGAGGACCTCAAGGGCCTCGTCGACACCTTCAAGGGCATCGTCAAGGAACAGACCGGCAAGGACTTCCCGCAGGACCCGCGCACCCAGATGGACATGGGCATCGAGGCCGTGTTCCGCTCCTGGAACACCGAGCGCGCCCGCATCTACCGCCGCCGTGAGCGCATCCCCCACGACCTGGGCACCGCCGTCAACATCTGCACCATGGTGTTCGGCAACATGGGCGACAACTCCGGCACCGGCGTCTGCTTCACCCGCGACCCCTCCTCCGGCCACTCCGGCGTCTACGGCGACTACCTCGAGAACGCGCAGGGCGAGGACGTCGTTGCGGGCATCCGCAACACCCTGCCCCTGTCCGCCCTCAAGGAAATCAACAAGCCCGTCTACGACGAGCTGCGCGCCATCATGCGCAAGCTGGAGACCCACTACCGCGACATGTGTGACATCGAGTTCACCGTCGAGCGCGGCAAGCTGTGGATGCTCCAGACCCGCGTCGGCAAGCGCACCGCCGCCGCCGCGTTCCGTATCGCCACCCAGCTCCTGGGCGAAAAGCTCATCACCCGCGACGAGGCCCTGGGCCGCGTGACCGGCGACCAGCTCACCCAGCTGATGTTCCCGCAGTTCGACGCGAAGGCCGAGAAGGAGCTCATCGCTCGCGGCATGGCCGCCTCCCCTGGCGCCGCCGTCGGCAAGATCGCCTTCAACAACGCCCAGGCCGTCGAGGCCGCCGAGAAGGGCATCAAGACCGTCCTCGTGCGCCGCGAGACCAACCCCGACGACCTGCCCGGCATGG
>CALBAF010000088.1 GCA_937926415.1 uncultured Actinomyces sp. | reverse complement strand
GACCCGCACCCTCCAGCTCCTGGCCGAGGGCCTGTCCGCGAACGGCTCCTCCGTCCTCCTGTGCGACGTGAAGGGCGACCTGACGGGCCTAGCCGAGCCCGGCGTCGGCTCCGAGAAGCTCCTGAGCCGCACCGCAGCCAACGGTCAGGACTGGGCCGCGTCCCAGTTCCCGATTGAGCTGCTGAGCCTGGGCGGCGCGGATTCGCAGTTCCCGGGTGTGCCCGTGCGCGCCCAGGTCTCCGACTTCGGCCCGATCCTGCTCGCCCGCGCCCTCTCGCTGAACACGACGCAGGAGCAGGCACTTCAGCTGATCTTCGCGTGGGCGGACGGCCAGGGCCTCGAGCTGATCGACCTGCCCGACCTGCGCGCCGTCATCTCCTTCCTGACCTCGGATGAGGGCAAGGACGAGCTGGCCACGATCGGCGGCGTCTCCAAGGCCACCGCCGGCGTTATCCTGCGCGCCCTGACCGCGCTCGAATCCCAGGGCGGCGGCCAGTTCTTCGGCGCCCCCGGCTTTGACACGGCTGACCTCATGCGCATGGATTCCACCGGCCGCGGCATCATTTCCCTGCTCGGCGTCGGCGACATCTCCTCGCGCCCGGCACTGGTCAGCGCCGTCATCATGTTCCTGCTCGCCAACCTCTTCTCCACCCTGCCCGAGGTCGGCGACGTCGAGCGCCCCAAGCTCGTGTTCTTCTTCGACGAGGCGCACCTGCTGTTTGCGGACGCCACCAAGGAGTTCGAGCGTCAGGTCGTCCAGACCGTTCGCCTTATCCGTTCCAAGGGCGTGGGTGTCGTCTTCGTGACGCAGACCCCCAAGGACATCCCCTCCGACGTCCTCGCCCAGCTCGGTTCGCGCATCCAGCACGGCCTGCGCGCCTCCACGCCGGACGACTTCAAGAAGCTCAAGGCCACGGTCCAGACCTTCCCGAAGACCTCCCTGGAGCTCGACGAGGTCCTCACCACCCTGGGCACCGGCGAGGCCGTCGTGACCGTCCTGGATCCGAAGGGTAACCCCACCCCGGTCACGCCGGTCGGCATCTGG
>CALBAF010000087.1 GCA_937926415.1 uncultured Actinomyces sp. | reverse complement strand
CCCACACACGTATGGGTCAGCGCCCGCGACTTCTCATCGCGGGCGCTGACCCGTACCTTGTGCGTCCGGATTCCCCATCCACTCTCAGGAGGCGAGGTTCAGAGGAGATCCGCTGCGAGGTCGAGCGGGGTACCGAAACGGTGGTTTGTGATCGAGACCGCCTGCTCGCGCAGGAAGGGCAGGAGCTCCGAATGCGGGCACGGCGTCACTGCGCCCGTGTACAGCGCGACATCCGGGCTGCCCGCACTCACGCGGCTTGCCTTCGCCCAGCGCTGTTCAGAGGTCTCCTCGCGCGGACCCAGAATGCGCACGCGGATTCCTAGGCCACCCGAGGCCGCCACTGCGGCCAGGCGACCATCCCATTCGGAGGCGTCGTCGACGCTCACGTCAACCCCCGCCGACTGCAGGAGCTGGTGCAGCGACTGCGGGAGCTCCTCGGCGACGGACAGTCCCATCGGGCCGCCGGCAAGGAAGCCCGCCGCCAAGACACGCAGGGTATCCACCAGGGGCGTTCCGCTTCCCGCACGGACGAGGACCGGCGTGGCGCGGTAGCGCAGGATATTGCGTTCGCACGCAAGACCCGTAACGTCCCGATTCACACCGTAATCGCGCGCCCAGGCCGCCGCGTCGGCGGCGATGGAGCGACGCAGCTGTGCCTCGTCCGCATCGCTGAGAAGGCCGCGCACGGATTCGCAGAGGGCCGCCACGCGCTCCTCGACCGGAGCATCCGTGTCGCCGCGCGTTTCGGCTGCGTCCCCGGCTGCTTCGATCTCGCCCAGGCCCAGCAGGTAGGAGGGGCCACCGGCCTTCGTCGTCGATCCGATCGCCGAGCGCTTCCAGCCACCGAAGGGCTGACGACGCACGATCGCGCCCGTGATGCCGCGATTAACGTAGAGGTTGCCGGCTTCGATACCCTCCAACCAGGTTGCCAGCTCATCCGTGTCGAGGGTGTGGAGGCCGGATGTCAGGCCGTAGTCGACCTCGTTGACGGCCTCGATAGCCTCCTCGAGGGTGTCGACGCGCATGACGCCCAGGACGGGGGCGAAGTACTCGGTCAGGTGGAATTCGCTGCCGGGCACAACGCCCGCGCGGATTCCCGGGGTCCACAGTCCATCGCCCAGGTACCGGGGCTTGAGCACCCAGTGCTCGCCCTCGCCCAGCGTGGTCAGGCCCCGCACAGCCTTCTCGTCATCGGGTACGACGACGGGACCGACCTGAGAGTCCAGAGACGCCGGCAGGCCCACGCGCAGCGAGGCGGCCGCATCCACGAGCTGGCGAGCGATGCGGCTCGAGCGTCCCGCCGAGCCAACAAGGATCAGCAGCGAGGACGCCGAGCACTTTTGCCCTGCATGCGCGAAGGCCGAATGAACGATGTCGCGCACTGCCAGATCGGGGTCAGCAGAAGGCGTGACGATGATGGCGTTCTTGCCGCTCGTCTCGCCCAGCAGGTGCATGTCGGGCTTCCAGGAACGGAAGAGGCGAGCCGTGTCGTACGATCCAGTCAGGACGACGCGATCGACGTGCTCGTGGGTCACCAGGTAGCGCGACACCTCCCCGTCCTCGAGCGGGGCGAGCGCCACCAGATCCCGGGGAAGCCCAGCCTCGTGGAAGGCGGCAATCAGCTCAGCGGCGCACTGCTTGGCCGGCGGGGCTGGCTTGAGGATGACCAGCTCCTCCACCTCCACCCCCACCACGGGAGCCGTTGCG
>CALBAF010000086.1 GCA_937926415.1 uncultured Actinomyces sp. | reverse complement strand
ACGGGGGTGGCTCCCGCGAGGCGGGCGCCGATGTCGTAGGTCGGGTAGGCGACCTCGGGAACGAGGACGGTGTCGCCGGCGCGCACGCCCAGCAGGGCGGGGATCCAGGCAACGGCCTCCTTCGAGCCTATCGTGGGGATCACGCCGGCGTGGCCAACGTCGACCATGCCTCGGCGCGCGCCCCAAGCCAGGATCGCGTCACGCACCTCGGCGGTACCGATGACGGTCGGGTATCCGTGCGCATTGGAGGCCTCTGCGAGGGCCTCGCGAATGAACGAGGGAGTGTCATCGACCGGGGTTCCGACGCTGAGATCGCAAATTCCCCCGGGATGTTCAGTGGCACGCGCCTTGGCGGGTGCCAGCTGATCCCAGGGGAATTCAGGCAGGTCAAGAGGGCGGGGCAGGATCGTTGTCATACCCCTACCCTATCGACTGTCAGAGATTTTCGGCCTTCCATTCCTCATTCTGAGGCGGCAGCGCGGCGATCATCGGATCATCGAAGTCCTGGACGCCGGTCTTCTGGGCGCCGCCGGGGCTGCCCAGGTCATTGAAGAAGTCGACGTTGGCGCGCAGGTAGTCGGACCACTCGGAGGGCAGGTCATCCTCGTAGAAGATGGCCTCGGTCGGGCACACGGGTTCGCACGCACCACAGTCCACGCACTCCTCGGGGTGGATGTAGAGCGAGCGGGCGCCTTCGTAGATGCAGTCGACGGGGCACTCGTCCACGCATGCGCGATCCTTGACGTCCACGCAGGGCTGCGCGATGACGTAGGTCATGAGACGTTCCTCCTGGTCAGTTCTAAAGACTCGTTGATTCTATTATTCACGTATGAGCAGCCCGCAGTCACCCCGCGTCCCCGAGACCGCCTCGAACGGCGAAAACACACCGATTCAGCACGCCGAGACCGAAGGGGCGCGCGAGGAAATTTCCACACGCTCGCCTGGCGCAATTCCCCAGCTGCCGTGGATGAGCTTCGCGGTCGGAGAGCGGATCGTCATCCGCTACCGCCTGGCGGACGGCCTGCACGACGCCCTGGGAGAGGCTCTCGAGGTGGCCCCCACGCACGTCACCGTCGCGACGAGGCGTGGGCCCGTTCGGGTGGATGCCCGCACGATGGTGACGGGCAAGCGCGTGCCTCCCCCGCCCGCCATCTAGCGAGCGAGGGACGCAGACGCGGATCAGCGGTTGGCGCGGCGCTCGCGAGCGGCGATCTTGAAGCGCTCCTGGGCGTCCAGGACGACCTTGCGCACGCGCACGGCCTCGGGCGTGACCTCGACGCACTCGTCGTTGGCCGCGAATTCGAGGGATTCCTCGAGGGTCAGCTTGCGCGAGGGGGTCAGCGACTCGTACACGTCGGCGGTCGCGCTGCGCGTGTTCGTCTGCTTCTTTTCACGGCAGATGTTCACGTCCATGTCCTCGCCGCGCGGGTTTTCACCCACGACCTGGCCCTCGTAGACCTCGGAGGAGGGCTCGACGATGAAGGAGCCGCGCTCCTGCAGGTTCGTCATCGCGTACGGGGTGGCCTGGCCTGCGCGGTCGGCGACGAGGGAGCCGGTGAGGCGCTGCTCGATGGTGCCCTGCCAGGGGGCGTAGCCCTCGGAGATGGACGAGGCGATGCCGGTACCGCGGGTTTCGGTGAGGAAGCGGGTACGGAAGCCGATGAGGCCTCGCGCGGGCACGACGAACTCGAGGCGGATCCAGCCCGAGCCGTGGTTCGCCATGGTCTCCATGCGGCCCTTACGGGCGGCCATGAGCTGCGTGACGGCGCCGAGGTACTCCTCGGGGATGTCGATCGTCATGCGTTCCATGGGCTCGCTGAGGACGCCGTCGATCTCCTTGGTGACGACCTGCGGCTTGCCGACGGTCAGCTCGAAGCCCTCGCGGCGCATCTGCTCCACCAGGATCGCCAGGGCGAGCTCGCCACGGCCCTGGACCTCCCAGGCGTCGGGGCGCTCGGTGGGCAGAACCTTCAGGGACACGTTGCCGATGAGCTCGCGGTCGAGGCGGTCCTTGACCTGGCGGGCCGTGACCTTGGCGCCCTTGACGCGGCCGGCCATGGGCGAGGTGTTGATGCCGATGGTCATGGAGATGGCCGGGTCGTCGACGGTGATGAGCGGGAGGGGGCGCGGATCCTCGAGGTCGACGAGGGACTCGCCGATCATGATGTCCTCGATGCCGGCGACGGCGACGATGTCACCGGGGGCGGCGGATTCGGTGGAGACGCGCTCGAGGCCCTCGGTGGCCAGCAGCTCGGAGATGTGGACGCGCTGGATCGTACCGTCGTGGCGCGCCAGGCCCACGTCGGCGCCCTTCTTCAGGGTGCCGTTGTGGATGCGCAGCAGGGCGAGACGGCCCAGGAACGGCGAGGCGTCCAGGTTGGTGACGTGGGCCTGCAGCGGCATGTCCTCGTCGTAGGTGGGGCCGGGAATGCGGTTCAGGATGGTCTCGAACAGGGGCTCGAGGTTCTCGGTGGGCAGCTGGCCGTCACCGGGGTTCTCCAGGGAGCACTTGCCGGCCTTGGCGGAGGCGTAGACGACGGGGACGTCCATGAGGGAGTCCACGTCGATGTCGATGCCCTCGTTCATGAGGTCCTCGCCCAGCGACAGGAGCAGGTCGGTCGTCTCGGAGACGACCTCTTCGATGCGCGAGTCGGGGCGGTCAACCTTGTTGACGACGACGATGACGGGCAGGTGGGCCTGGAGGGCCTTACGCAGAACGAAACGGGTCTGCGGCAGCGGGCCCTCGGAGGCGTCAACCATGAGGACGACGCCGTCCACCATCGACAGGCCGCGCTCGACCTCGCCGCCGAAGTCGGCGTGACCGGGGGTGTCGATGACGTTGATGATGACGCCGTCCTCGAGGCCCAGGGCCTGAGCGGCGGGGCCGGTGTAGTGGACGGCAGTGTTCTTGGCGAGAATGGTGATGCCCTTCTCGCGCTCCAGATCACCGGAGTCCATAACGCGCTCGCCGGTCTTTTCGACCGTGTCGCGCTCAGAGAACGCTCCGGACTGCCAGAGCATTGCGTCAACCAGCGTGGTCTTGCCATGATCGACGTGTGCGACGATGGCGACATTTCGCAGGTCGGGCCGCGTGGACATATGTGGACTCCTCAAATGTGGATACAGATTTATGCGTGTGAGGAGGCAAAGAAGCCTCAGACATGACCGGTTCGAACCGATTTCACGCACATACGCCTCCAAGAATATCGGCTAAACAAGGGGCGACGCGATCCCCATGTTGCGAATTCCACCACGTCCCAGCCGCCACGCGGACATGTGTGCCCCCATCGGCCGGTCTATTTGCTCGTTGACAAGCAATGGCGTTAACTGGCTTGCATGACTGACATCGCCACGCTCAGCGCAGACGTTTCCACGGCCTCGGCCCTTGTCACCCCCTTCGGTGCGCACCTGTTGTCGTGGCGTCCCACGGGCGACCCGGACGTCCTGTGGCTTTCCTCCCGCGCAGTGCTCGACGGCACGAAGGCGATCCGCGGCGGCATCCCCCTGTGCCTGCCCTGGTTCGGCAGCCCCACCGATTCCCCGACGAGGCCCGGCCAGGGAGCGGGCGCCCATGGTTTTGCCCGCACAACCCCCTGGAAGCTGCTGGCGAGCACCCAGCCCGCGGACGGTGCCCCTGCCTCGTTCTCCTTCGAGCTGCACCACACGGGCGAGACCTCTGCCCTCTATCCGCACTCTTTCTGCGCGCGTCTGGACATCACCGCCGGGGCTGAGCTGAACGTGACCCTGACGCTCACAAACGAGGACGACCACCCCTTCGCTATCGAGGCCGCCCTGCACACCTACCTGCACGTCGGCGACATCAAGGACGTGACGATTGAGGGCCTGGACGGCGAGCGCTACTACGACAAGGTCCGCGAGCGCTACGCCACCCAGAACGGCGACGTGACTTTTATCGGCCCGACGGACCGCGTCTACACGTCCACCCAGCAGGTCCAGGTCGTCGACCCCAAGCTGGGCCGACGCATCATCGTGGATAAGAACGGCTCAGGCTCGACGATCGTGTGGAACCCCTGGTCGCATGGTGCGGCCACGATGAGCGATATCGGCGAGTGCGAGTGGCAGAGCTTCGTGTGCGTGGAGACAGCGGCGGTGCGCGAGCGGGCGCTCACGCTGTGGCCGGGCCACCCTCACATCATGACGCAGACCCTTGCCGTGGAAACGCTGGACTGACCGCCCCGCGGGTAGGATTGGCTCCAGCTACGACCAGAAAGGCCCTCATGGCTCTCACTTCCGCGATCGCGTCCGCATACCTGTCCGTTTCCCGGTGGAAGCTGTCCACGCAGCCTCTTCCGGACAAGGTCATCGTCATCGGCGCCCCGCACACCTCGAATTGGGACGGCGTGTTCATGGCGATTTCCATGTGGAAGTCGGGGCGCTCCTTTTCCTTCCTGGTGAAGGACTCCGTGGTGAAGGCACCGGTGCTCGGTTGGTTCGTGAAGAAGATCGGCGCGGTCGCCGTTGAGCGTAGCGCCGCGCATGGCTTGGTCGAGCAGGTCGCCCAGCGCATCCGCGAGGCGGACACCTTCACGCTGTGCATCACGCCGAAGGGCACGCGCTCGCCTCGTGATTTCTGGAAGTCCGGCTTCTATCGCATCGCGATGGAGGCGGGCGTGCCGATTCAGCTGGGCTTCATCGATCGCAACACCCGCACGTTTGGCTGGGGCCCGACGTACCAGCTGACGGGCGACGTGCGTGCCGACATGGAGGTTATCCGCGCGTTTTACGCCGACAAGGTGGGCGTTCGTCCTGAGAAGACGTCTGTGCCGCGGCTGCGCGCTGAGGACGAGGCCGAATGAGGGCTGTCCGCGTTCTGTGTGCTGCCGCGGGAGCGTTTGCCCTGGTGGCGGGCACAGCGCCGGCGTACGCGGACGAGCCGACGCAGATTCGCCTCGTCGAGGTGTACGAGATGACGCCGGGCGTGAGCGCGACGCATCAGGTGACGCTATCGACGGATCACGCGTTGATTGGCGAGCAGTGCCAGTCGATGGGCACCTCGACGCATGCGACGTCGGCCGTGCTGGCGGATGTCGACGGCGTGACGGGATGCCGTTTCACCTGGAATCTTGAGGACGCGGGCGCCGAGGTCGTCTCCGTCGATGACGGTGGGGTCTTCCATTTCGAGTCGACGTCGGCGCGCCTCCTGGAGGGATTCTCCTCTCCCGAGGCATCAGCCTCGATCGAGTCGGTGACCCTGATCGCTCACGCGTCGAGCATCGCCGAGGCCTCTGACGGTGGGGAGATCACAACCGCGGGGTCCTCGACGAAGAACGACGCGAGCACCGTCGTGTGGCGAGGCGTCACAGGCAACGTGAGCGCGTCGGGCACGGTCGATCGCAGCGCATCCGCATCTACGCCCTCCCCCTCCCCGACCGCCAGCGCGACGCCCGCGGCGCAGGGACGAGCCAGAGGGGCCCTCGGTCGGTCTCTGACGCCGGTGCTCGCGCTGACTGGAGCGGTACTGGCGCTGGCGATTATCGGCGCCCTC
>CALBAF010000085.1 GCA_937926415.1 uncultured Actinomyces sp. | reverse complement strand
GCTCTCGGCGAGGCGGAGGCGGTATCCGGCCTCGTCCCGGAGGCCTCCGCGCACCTTGCCTCCGCGATCACGGGCGCCCTGTCCGCCCTCAACTTCCTCGAGGGAGAGATCGACTCCCTGCGATGGAAACTGCAGGACGTGGCCCTGACCTACGCGAATGCCGAATCCGGATCATCCCTGTGGGAGCTCGTTCCCGGTAGCCCGATGGGCCCGCAGCTGAGCGCGTCGGGTATCGGAATGATGGTGGTGGCACCCGGAGGGCTCGCTTTTGCCGGTGCCTCGGCGCTCTATCACGGGGCTCAGGACGTGTCGGTGCGCGCGGGGGCGCCCTGGCTACCCACCGTTCTTATGCCCGGTCTGTCAGTGCTGGTCGGGGAGAAAGACCTGTATGACACCGTGATCGACGGACTTCTCTTCAAATACCACTCGGACGAGGTCGCGGGTGCCCGCTTCCAACGCGACCTCGGCAGGTTTGCCCTGGACGTCAACTCCTCGCCCGTCTACCGAGGGGTCGCAGCTGCGCTGTCGGGGCTGGGCGTCAGTCAGGACCTCGACTCGACGTCCACGCAATCAGCGTCCGGGGTGGCCGCTATCGCCGCGCCATTCCTTGCGTACCTTGGGCTCGTGGACTTCCACCGCGGTCACGGATTCAGCTGTGGGATCATCGTGCGAGGGGCGGACGGCGATGCCCGCATTCGCCCCAATGGACTCGGCTCCCTCATGCCCTCGCGTGCTCTCGACGCGCGCACCCGGTCCGCGCTCGAGGCAATGCCCGCAGCGGCCCCTGACACCCATTACACAGGCGTCACCACCAGCGCCGACGCCATCGAACACATCACGCAGATGCATGGGGGAGACGCAGATAACGGCGAGATCGCCATCGAAGAACACGTGACGGTCGGGGATGATGGGGAGACGATCCGCTCGTGGACCGTCGATATCCGGGGCACACAGTCCTTCGCCATCGGGCAAACGGGACCCCAGGACATGACCACCAACCTGCAGGGCGTGGCAGGGATGAGCTCGGACCAGCTTGACGCCATCAAGGAAGCCATGAGCGCGGCAGGCATCGCGCCGGGCGAGG
>CALBAF010000084.1 GCA_937926415.1 uncultured Actinomyces sp. | reverse complement strand
CGGTGCGGCGCCGTCGTACGGCACCCCTGCTGGGTATCCCCAGCAGGGCGCACCCGCCCAGCCGATGCCGTCCTACAGCCAGCCGAGTGCTTACCAGGCCCAGCCTGCGCCCGTCGCCCCGCAGTACGGCGTGAACCCACAGGCCGCGTACGCGAGCCAGCCCACGCAGCCGTCCACCGATCAACTCCGGCAGCTGGCCTTCTCTCGGCTCAAGTCCAACGCGACCGTCGCCATCGTGATGTCCTTCGTGTGGTTCTTCACGACGCCGGTGATCCTGCTGCTCGCCAACGCGATCCGGGCGCAGCGCCTGTGTACTCACGCCAAGGAGA
This sequence comes from uncultured Actinomyces sp., assembly GCA_937926415.1. GTDB lineage: Bacteria > Actinomycetota > Actinomycetes > Actinomycetales > Actinomycetaceae > Pauljensenia. The sequence goes on along the minus strand of CALBAF010000084.1, from coordinate 1,887 downwards.
TTGACTCCCCGGCCGACGTCATGGGGAAGGTGAAGACTGCGCGCGCTTTCGCGTTCGGCATGCTCCTCTTGCAGACGAGCCTGATCGTCTTGCTGGTTGTCGTGGCGAACATGCGCTAGCGACCCAGAGGCGGCCGCTGTGTTCGTAGTAACTAATCGCGACATTGTTGATTGATCCACTCTCGCGTCGGTTACGATGGCAGCCGTATCCGATCGACACAACCCATTTGGAGTCATTCATGAGCGATCCCGTCAACGCCTACCCCGCCGCCGGCCAGGAGCAGCCCCAGCAGGCTTACGGTCAGCCGCAGCAGGCTTACGGCCAGCCCACCTACGCCCTCAACCCCGAGATCGAGAAGATCCGTTCGAATGCGTCGACGGCTCGCATGCTCTCGTTCCTGAGCTTCCTGTTCGGCCACCTCCTGCTCTCCGGTGGCATGTGGATCTGGACCAACAAGCTGCTTGAGGAAGCCAAGATCCTGGGCGCCCCGATGGATGTTGTGGCCGATGTGGAGAGCGCTCGCTCGGCTGCGAAGATTTGCTCGATCATCCAGATCGCGCTCGCCGCTGCGGCTTTGTTGTTCTTCATCATCTTGGTGGTGATCATCGGCGGGACTGCGGCCGCCAACAGCTGACGTATCGTCACGTGTGGGGCCCGAGGAAACGGCGAGTTTCCTCGGGCCCCAACGCATAGCGGCTGACGGCCGCTGCTACGATAAGCCCCGACGTCGTCCGCAGAGAACAACTGGGAGTGCAACGTGAGCGATCCTGCTTACCCCTATGCCTCTAATCCTGTGAGTGCGCAGGATCCCTACTCGCAGCAGTCGCCATATGGCCAGGCTGCATCCGCGCCGTACGGTCAGCCCGAGGCGGCGTACGGTCAGCCCGAGGCGGCGTACGGCGTGCCCAATGGGACGGTCTACGGTCAGCCCTCGCCGGTCTATGCCCAGCCGTACTATGCGACCTCGAACCTCGTGGCCTACGCGGACCTGCGTTCCCAGGCGCAGATCGTCATGGTCTTGGCTGGCGTTAGTTTTTTGACTCTCTACGTCCTTCTCTCGATTCCCGCGATGGTGTGGTCCTTCACGCTGTGTACGAAGGCGAAGGACCTGGACGCGCCGCCGGAGATCGTGTCGCTGACGAACACCGCGAGGATCGTGACGAGCATATGTGCCGCGATCCAGACGCTAGTGCCTCTTGCCCTTCTCGTCGCCTATTTCCTCAGCGCTCGATAGGCCGTGTGCTGATACCACCTCGCTACCCGTGAGAGTCTCGCGATAGAGCCGACTCCTCACACCCGGAGCCTGTAGGGACGGTGATGCCGTTTCCGCAGGCTCCGCCTGTATTCTTGAGGGTATGACTCCCCGATACGAAGCCCCCTCGCGCGCCATTTCCGGAACCGACGCAAACCTCCTCGACCAGCTGCGATACGCGGACGGGCGCCCCTACGGCTTCTACAAGAACGCCATCGGTGCCTGGGATTACGGGGACTTCACCCTCGCGATCGACCACGTGCAGGCTGACCCCTACGCCCCGCCCTCGTCCCTGCGCGCCTACGCGACCCCCGAGGCGATGGGACTGCCCGAGGCTGCCCTGGCCTCGTCCGACGCGCGCCTGGCGGCCGCGGACTTCATTGCGCGCTCCTTCGACGAGGCCATCCGAGCTCGCGACACCCGCGACGTGTCCATCGCCCGCGCCGGCGCCCTCATCCTGCAGCGCTCCTACGCGACCGTCCTGCCCGACCGCGTCGAGGTCCGATTCCAGGTGAAGCTGCCCGCCCGAGGCCGCACGATCCTCGGCAAGAGTGCCGCCCGCCTCTTCGACGTGGACGTGCCCAACATCGTCATGGACTGCTTCGACTTCGTCTCCGAGGACCCGGGCACGACCC
>CALBAF010000083.1 GCA_937926415.1 uncultured Actinomyces sp. | reverse complement strand
CGGGCCTCGTCGTCGGCGTCGCCAGGCAGGAGGGAACGCACGCGGCGCGAGCGCACCGCGATGAGCGCGAGGAACAGGACCGCGAGGACGATCGCGACGGGGAGGGTGAACAGGCCAACGGTCTGGCGGTTCACGGACTTGGGGGCCTCGACGTTAATGATCGTCAGGGCCAGGGAGGAGACCATACCCAGGCCGATGCCGGCCCACACGGCGAGCGAGCGCGCCTTCTTACCGCGGCGACCACGCCCGGCGGCGGGCATGAAGCGGATAACGGCGCCGAGCGCGAGCATCGTCAACAGCAGCGTCAGGGTTGCTTCACTCATCTGCTGAAGCATTGGCTTTCCTCCCGAAATAAAGGTTCACCGAAGTCGTAGCTACGGTGTCGATTCTAGTCCCCTTACGGGGCAAGGGCCGAGGCCAGCGGTCCTAAAAAGAACCACCGCCTCGGCCCCGCAAAGAGTGCGCGTCGATCACCAGGAGACGGCCGTGGGATCCCACTGCCAATCCGGGAACTCGGCGACGAGCGGCTCGGTCCAGAAGCGGCCCTCGACACCCGTGGTCTTATCGGTGTGCAGCAGCCACACGCTGGGGGGCTTGATCATGAAGGACACGTCGTAGGTGCCGGCGTCCAGCTTGGGCAGGTTCAGGCCGTAGTGCGGGCCGTCGGACGCGTTCATCGGCATGAGCGTGCCCTCCTGGACGACGTTGCCGGACTTGTCCTTAATCGCGTAGTCCACGGTCAGGCCGGGGACGAAGTCGCCCGCGCCGTAGCCGAGCTTGTTGTCGGCGGCGGCGGCGATGTCGGCCTCAATGTGCATCGAGGAATCTGCGGCGGGGGTGCCCACCTGGGGCTCCATCTCGACGGGCTGGAAGTAGACGCCACCCACGACGAGGGGGCCGACGTGGACCTCGTCGCCGAGGGGCTGCTCTTCGAAGCCAGCGTCCTCGCCGGGGGCGGGGGCGGCAGAGTCAGCGGCGGTCGAGGACGAGGTCGACGGCTTCTCGCTGGAGGACGAGGAGGAGTTGTTGGAGCAGGCCGCCAGGGTGCCTGCAAGGGCCAGCGTGGCCAGGGCCGCGCCGACGCGGAACAGAGAGCGCTTCATGTGATGATCTCCTGTGCGTGTTGGTTGGATGAAACGTCGGTGTCGCTCGGGGGGTGTCATTCCCCGGCCCGCGACTGGGCGGCGGCCTCGCGGGCGAGGCGAGCTTTTCCGAAGAAATAGAGACCGACGATGATGGCGAGAACGATGGCTTGCGCGGCCAGGTTCTCCACTCGGGGGTAGATCCCCAAGAGGTCAATGGTGGGGAAGCCGGAGATGGGCGTCAGGGATACGACGTCCGCCTCCTGAAGTTCCCCGATACCAGAACCCGTGAACGTGAAGGCCATGAGGGCCATCAGCAGCGAGGTAATGGTGAAGAAGGGGCGCAGCGGGATGCGCACCGCCGCGAACTGGATGAGCAGGTAGATGACGACCAGGATGACGAGGCCGACCGCCAGGCCGATCCACACGTAGTGGACGTTGTCGCCCGCGGCGGCGACGATCGGCACGTAGAAGAGCATCGTCTCGGCGCCCTCGCGCAGCACCGCGAGGAAGGAGATGAACGCCAGGCCCAGCAGGGAGCCGCTGGTCAGCGAGGCGTCCGTCTGCTTCTTGATGTAGGCGTCCCAAGCCTTGTTGGAGGACTTGTTGATCATCCAGTTGGAGACCCAGATCAGCATGACGACCGCGAAGAGCGCGGCGAAGCCCTCGAGGAGCTCCTGGTTGGCGCCCGCCAGGGAGGTCACGTAGCTGAAGAGGAAGGCCAGGCCCACTGACAGTCCAAGGGCGAGGGCCACGCCGCCCCACACGATGGGGGCCTTGTTCTTGTGGCCGGCCTTGGCCAGGTACGCCAGGACGGCGGCGACGACCAGGATCGCCTCCATACCCTCGCGCAGGATCACGAGGAGGGAGGGCAGGAACTGGGCGACCCACGGGGAGGTGGTCGAGCCCTCGGTGGTCTTGTCGGCGGCCTTGCCGGTGTAGCCGTCGAGGCTGTTGGCGTCCTCGCGGATGTAGTTCGACAGGGTCGCGTAATGCTCGTCGACGGCCATCGAGTCGCCGTCGGTCATGGCCTTCTTGAGGAGGGAAAACTCCATCTCGACGGCGGAGACGCGTGAGCCGGAGACGCGGCTCATGACCTGCTTCTCCATGCCGGTGATCTCGTACTGCTTGTAGTAGGCCTCGTTGACCTTGTCCTTGCCGGCCTTTGCGTCGCCGGCCTTGTAGGCCTCGACGCCGTCTTCGAGGATGCCGTTGATGGTCTTGGCAACCTCGCCCCACGCGCCGGGGCTGTAGTCGTCCGAGGCGGCTTGGGCTGCTGACCCGGGGGCCACGCCATCCAGGGACGCGCCGTCTTCGACCATGTACTGCTTGAGAGTCTTCGCGTGGCTGTCGACGCCGGCACTATCGCCGTCGGTCATGGCCTTCTTGAGGAGGGAAAACTCCATCTCGACGGCCGACACACGCGAGCCGGAGACGCGGGCCATGACCTGCTTCTCCATGCCGGTGATCTCGTAGTGCTTGTAGTAGGCGTCGTTGACTTTGTCCTTACCGCCCTTGGCATCTCCCGCCTTGAAGGTGGACACGCCTTCGTCGATCAGGCCATTGATCGTGGTCGAGACATCGCTCCACGTCTGATCCGCTGCGCGCGAGGGCGAGGCGAACATCGCCACGGCCAAGGCCGCCATGACTGCGACGATGAGGACGCGACTGAGTCGCTGACCGATGCTGTGTACGTGAGCGCGAATACTATGCGCGTGAGCGCGAAGCACTGTCACCGCTTGCCTCCTGACGATCCGGCGATTAGATAACGCAGGGATAATGCGTTGTCTAAGCATTGAGCGTAGCCACATCTCGCCCAGGCGGAAAGTACTCCATTTAGGTCGCCCTAAATTGTGACCATGCCGTGACCATGTTTAGCGCGGAGACACGACCCCCATGGGGGACGAAAGGCCTAGGCTGATCGCTTGCTGACGCAATGCCATAAAAATGGCGCGCCATCTGCATGAACACCCAAAGATAACGCAGAGTTGCACCAGAATTTAAAAATCTGTCATAATTCTCAGGCGCCGATAGTTACGCAGAAAGCGATTGAGCATCCATGTCGACAGATCCCAGCACATCACCCACAGCGGAAGCTGGCAACACCCTAGAAGCACTGACGTGCCCGCACGGTCCCACAGACACCGAACCCTCGCCCCTCCACACCGAAGCGGTGTCGGATGAAGCCGCCCCAGCCTCGTCCCCCAAGCACCTCACCCGCGACGACTGGGTGCGCATCGCGATCTTCGGCATCCCCTACGCGTCGTTTTTCCTGCTCGACATCATCCCAACATCGATCTTCCCCGAGTCATGGAACGCCACCCTCGTCAACGTCATACTTGACTCGATTTTCCTGGTGATGGCGCTGGCATTTTTTGGACGCGAGGTCCTCTCCGCATTCTCGTACCTGCGTAGGCGCCCCGTGCGCAAGATTGCGCTTCTCTGCGGCCTGTGGCTCCTGACCACCATGGTCCAAGGCGCCATACGCCTCTCTATCTACGGTCCGAACCCGCCGGTCGCACATAACCAGCAGGGGGTCGTCAGCGCACTATCCGACAGCGCTCTCGGCCTCACATTCGCATTCTTCGTTGCCATTGGCATGCCCTTGGTTGAGGAGGTCTTCTACCGCCACATCCTGATCGGCAAGCTGAGCCCGTACGCACCGACCTGGCTTCTCGGATCAATCTCCGCATTCGGCTTCGCCTACATGCACTGCCACGAGTGGCAGGACATGACCATGTACCTGCCCGTCGGCATCATCTTGACGCTCGTGTACATCAAGTCCGGCAAGAACATTGCCTACTCGTGGATGTACCACGCACTCAACAACTCGATCATGGTTGCTGTCATATTCCTCGTGCCAACACTGCCGCAGAGCGCCTGATTGTTGTTTGCGGGAGCGCCCCGCCC
>CALBAF010000082.1 GCA_937926415.1 uncultured Actinomyces sp. | reverse complement strand
CTGGTGTTCCGGGCGCCGGATGGCCCGGCCGCCCGCGAGGCTAGGCAACCTCACTTCGTTCGGCGCCGCGCCTCGAAGCCCGCCCGTGCCCTCCGGTCCCTCCGGCGCCCTCCACACCTGTGGGGCCTGGTGTGCTGTTGGTTGGTTCGGCGCGTCAGCTCGTTGTCCGGCCAGGCCCCTACTGGAACCCCGCCTCTCACACCAAGCCCACACGCGTATCATCGCTGAGCCCACACCCAATTTCGCACGTAATTCCCCTACGACTGCTTCAAGTTTTGAACTTAGATCGTTGGAATTGCAACGTTTTCTGACTTTATTGAAACTTCACTCAATCGAATTGCATGCGACTTTTTTGAGGCAGGCCCCGCCGCCGCCTCGTCTGAAACCGATGACACCACTGCGAGCTCCTTGGCGCACACGTTTGAAACCGCTGACACCTCTGCTCCCACAAAACAGCCAATTTCGTACCATTTTCGGCCCGCAAAGGTGTCACGGGTTTCATGCACCCCTCACCGAGCACCCGCAAAGGCGCCGCCGTTTCGTCAACCAACCACAGCTGCCGCAAGGAGCACCATTAGTTTCACGAGTTCAAACGTGTAGTCCACTACGTCAAGCCCAATATGCAGAGTGCACGTCCACAATGGCCGCCCGGTGAGAGCACGACTCGTGGGTATCGACCGACGCGTCGATCGCACGCGACGAGATGGACGTCGTCACCACAGACGTGCGCGACGTGACGGGCCGCAACCCACTCACGTTCGGGGAGATCGCCCGGGCGGCGCTCGCCTTGGTCTGCTGGCTATCTTCGGTTGTAGCTTCGTTGGGAAGCCTCGTTTCATCGACGAAGCAGGACCTGTCTAATGCACACAGGCTTGCTGGCTTCCTCCTCCGTACTTGCGTCCCCGATCACACGACTGCTAGCGTCAAGTCATGGAACACATGTCCGTGAACACACATCCCGAGGTCGCACCTCCCGTCCTTTACGTCCCAATCGACCAACGGCCTGACGGCGAATACGGTTTTTCCTTGGCTCACATGTTCAACGAAGCACGCGTACTTCTGGCGTACACATCCCTCGATCGTCTCCTTGACGGACTGGGCGAAACGCAACCATGGGGCCTCATCGAAACGAAGCGTCTCCCAGAACTCAAAGAGGAAATTGGATTTGACGCGATCGAAGTAGATCGATATTTCGAACCCGAAGCACGCGAACGGAAGCCACAATGACAGCAGATCTCGTAATAACCGAAGACATGATCTTCAACATGGCAAGGAAGTACGAGGAGTTTGCAGATTCATCCAAAAGCATCCCACCGAAACTACCCATATCTGTTGATGCCGGCATTGCCACTGACATCATCATCGACATATTAGGCACTCTTGATTTCGCAGCAACGACATTCGCCGAGAAATGCCAAGGCAGTGCCGACAATCTACGATTATTGGTGGCACAACATAAAGAAGAGGAAGAAGAAGTAACAAATTATTTCTTGAATTTGGAAGAAGAGCTCAGCTAATGGGAATGGTAGCAGGAAACGGCGGACATCCTCAAGACGCAGTCGGTCTTATTGACACAAGAATTTATGGAAACCCCGATGAGATTCGCGAAGCTGCAGCAGTCGTCGAAAAGCTCTATAATACGTTCTCGGATGCATTTATAGAGATGATGAATTCCCTTGTTCCCATGCCCGAATACTGGGCGGGAAAGAGTGCTGACGCCTACGAAGAAGCACTATTTGATTTTCGTTTAAAAACCGAAGACAACTCCGATTTCGCATACAGATCATGGGAAGCAATGCGTGCATACGCGCAACAGCTCGACTACCACTACCGCGACATGGAGACGATCCGCAGAAGCGCCAGGGCATGCGGCCTAGAAATAGTCAACGACTACGATATTGCAGCTCCTCCAATGCTCGGCCCCGAGCCAACAATGCCAGCACCTGACGCACCAATGCGAGAGCATGACATCTACCGGGCCGATCTGTATGAATACGAACAACACAAGCAGCGCCAGAGAGACTTCGCTGAACTCCGCGACGATGTTCGGCTCGTCCGCGACGATCTTGAGCAATGGGTAATTAAACATCTTCAAAGCGTTCAAGCCCATGCTCCAGAGCCTTTTATGAAAGAAACACAGGACGGAACACTGGAGAAATTGAAGACCCACTGGACCATAGCTTCTATGGCGACCGAAACTTCAATGAAGACACGCCAAAAGATAAGACTGGAGGAGCTTGAAAAGGCTAATTCACGCTTCACTAGAGTAGCGCAGGATCCATCAATGAAGAGGGTCCCACCCCTAATGAATCAGAGCTTGTCAAAGGCTATGGAAGCAAGGAAAGACTACCGCGCCGCTTCCAATGTTGCGTCTACAACCGCAAAGAACATCAACCGAATCAATAATCTATTGCTTGCGTACGAAGTAGCAACGAGCGACGAGCCATCTGCGACTGCAGTATCTGGTGTTGCGGGCATCGTTGGGGGATACATCGGGTCATCGCTTGCAGCAGAAATTACCGCTACACTCACTGCTCCTGCTGTCGTTCTAGCTGGCGGTGAGGTAGTGGCTGCCGCGGCCGTGGCGGCAGGTTCCGCCTATCTAGCCAACGTTGCTTACAAACAGGTACCTCTTGAATATCGTGAACGCATCGACAACACTCTCTGGCATCTGCCGTACTACGTCGGATTAGGCTGGTGACCATGACTCGATCGCGACGTCGGGGGATCGGCGGATTCTTCTCGAGCATCTTTTCCAATCGCACCGAGTCGCTCGCAGGCGAAGACCGGTGGAGACGCAACGAGTGGAAACGTGCACTAGTTTCAATCATCATCGTCGCTCTCGGGATAGCGATCGTTGAAGGAATCTATCGACTGACACACTATGGCGATTTCCGTTTCGTCGTCTATCTGGCTTCAATTCCTTTAGTATCTGGTGTTCCCCAGGTAGCATGCGACTCGATAGCTCCCTATCTGCGTCCCCATGTTCGATTCGTCAATGGCCGCGTTGTGATACAAGGTGAGCGTCTCACCAACATCGGATACCTCACTAGCTACCTGATCCTCTGCATGATCGTCGTAGGAGCACTCGTGCTCGGTTTCCTATCACATAACTTCAAGACAACTATCGGTATTGCGGTGGTAGCAGCATTTTTTGCCTATTATCTCTTTTCCGAGAATCCATTCGAAGACCTGAAAAACACCGTCAAGGATCGTTCAATGACGGCGTTATCCCCAGATAGCATTGACTTTCACGCGGCTCCTCATCTGTCGATCCATAAGCATCTGGAGTCCGCCTCCGATGGATGCGGCAGCGACTCCTCCGTCCGGTGGGACCAGAACGTCAAGATCTACGATCTCAGCACGACGAGCTACCACGTTACTCTCCTCGCTGACCCCGACACGTATAACGGGCCATGGGGCTTGTGCTGCCGGACGATCGGCATCCCCTTCACCGGCCTCGACGCCCTCATGCGGCACTTCAACGAGCACCCCGAGGACCGTCCACTCCTGGCCACACCGGAGGGCGTCGACCTCGTCAACGACATTCTCGCCGAGGCCCGCGCAGCACTCACAACCCCACAAAGGAGCCACGCATGAGCACCAAGAAGCGCATCCTCGTGACGCTGATCGTCGCGGTCCTGGCCGCGATCGTCATCTTCCCGATGCTGCCCCTCGAATACCGCGACCGCGTCGTCGCGATCCTCACCCACCCGCTGTACTACCTGGGCTTGGGCAACTGGTGAGCGCTCCGATAGAACGCGCTTAACCCAGGAAGGCAGCGGGATCGTCCACGAGTGCATCCAGCGCTCGGAACGCCGCACCCCGAACCGTCAGCGACGCAGAATCCGGCAGCACCTCAACGATCGGCGAGGACCACGGGGCCTGCAGCGTGCGCGTCTCGATTTCCTCGCGCGCCGGATCCAGCAGGGCACCACTCAGCTCGGCGACGGCTCCACCAAACACGACGTGAGGGATATCCATCGCGTTGAT
>CALBAF010000081.1 GCA_937926415.1 uncultured Actinomyces sp. | reverse complement strand
CATGAATGCGTTGGTCGCCCAAATTGCTTCATGCAGAAGTCGAGCCTCGCAGCACCATAGGTCGGAGGCGGGGCGTCCTCCGACCGAGCAGGATCGTGCCGCGACGAGGATCTCTGTCCATTCTTGGCTGGTGCGTTTGATCGACGTGGGCGCGGTGGATGGAACGATATTAACCCCGGGAATGGCATCGAGGAAAGGCCCGAATGCGAGGCTGCGCAGGTCGCTGCCGATAATGATCTCCGCACCGACCCAACCGTGCTGGGCGAGCTGCTCACGCATGCCGTTCGTCTCGCCCCAGGCTCCTTTGGACACCCAGTAGTTGACAGCGTGTGTGACCGTCTGATGTGGGTCGGCCGCGACGAGCGCGTAGAAGTACCTGCGTCGGTTGGTGGCCCGACGGAGAGAGAAACCTGAATGGCCCGCCCCCATGAAAATCCTCCTCAAGGAAAGACAAGTGTCAAGAACAAGAGTCTGCGCTCTGTCGCAGCGCGTTGCTGGCGAGAGCCGTTATCCCATCAGGATACTATCCGCAGGGCATTATCGGGATTGACGAGGCATGGGTACCCGCGCGGTGACCGGCCGAAGAGGGGTGGCTACCGGTTGCGCTTCTTTGCTGCCTGACGCATCGACACGAGTGTGGGGAGCGAGAGGGGGCTGTCCGGCTCGATGTCCCTGCGATCGAGGTGTTGGACGGGGGCGGACAGGATGCCCTGCGCGTTGAACGACTCTTCCAGCCAGCGCATCGTCGATTCGATGTAACTGTTCTCGAAGCCACTGAGGTTGATCCGCGTCGCCCAATCCGCGAGGCACCACAGTTCGGTCATCGGCCCCGATTCGGTTTCGATCGTGCGTGCGATGATGTCCACGTAAATCTTGGTGATGGCGGCTCTCTTGACACGGTTGGGCAGGAAAGAGTTTACCTGTGATAACAGGAGGGTGAGCCCTCGCGTGTTGAACAAAAAATCACTGAGCAGCGCGCGCCCGCTGTGTCCGATGATCAGCTCCGTTCCCGACCATCCCCGTTGCTTGAATTGTTCGCGCATGCCGACTCTCTCGGAGCGGATGCCTTTCATCTTCCACAGACCGACGCAGCGAGACACGGCGTCGTCGGGGGTTACCGCCAGGCGAAAAACTGTGATCGGGCTGAAAGATGCGTCGTAGTCTCGTTGCATCGCTGAGACGAGAGAGTTCATCGTTATTCTTCCGTGTTGCAGCTCTATCGCCGGTTCTTCTTAGCCGCCTGACGCATTGCTCGGAGGGCGGGAAGGGTCAGTGGAACGTCCGTCGGCAGTTCGCGGCTCGACAGGTGCTCCAACGGTGCCAGCATGACCTGATCCGACTGGAACGATTGCTCGAGCTTGCTCAACACCGATGCGAAAAAGTCCTCTTGGAAGAATGTTTCGTTTGTTGACGTGTAATCGAGGCGGCACCATAGCTCGCACATGCGCCCCCCGCTTCCAGGGAGTGGGCGGGCGATAATTTCGACAAAAGTCTTTTCGACGAAAGCTCGCCTGAGTCGGTCAGGTATCGCTTTCGGAAACAGTTCGGCGACGGCGGCGGTCGTGCTCGATGTGGCGATTGCATCGGCAAGGAACGCCTTGCCGTTGTTTCCGATGACCAGTTCTGTCCCCACCCAGCCAGCCAGCGCAAACTGCTCGCGCATGCCGGGAGTCTCGGACTGGATTTTGAAGGTGCGCCAGTGAGTAACGCAGCGCGCTACGGCCTCGTCAGGAGTGAGCGACAGGCGGAAGACCATAAACGGCTGCTTGACCATCGAAAGGTTACGGCCTATGCGTGAGAAGAGCGGACTCATAGTTCTCCTTGGCGTTGAAAATGAAAGGAAGCCAGCCTGTCGGCATGTTGCCTGTGCCACGTATGGTCGCGATTCTGCAGGGCACAGGGGGTGATCCTCGGGTAACTCACTGGTGGTGTGTCTGGTCGCGAACGAAAGCTACGGCGTCCCTCCGCAACGCGAGGAGACCCATGTCGGAGAAGACGTGATCACGGGGGAGATCTCCACCTCGGAAGAATTGCGGGGTGCCCAACAAGATGCCCTGTTGGGTGAAGGA
>CALBAF010000080.1 GCA_937926415.1 uncultured Actinomyces sp. | reverse complement strand
GAGGCCATCGGCCGCGTCGCCGCCGGGGACGCCGCCTTCAGCCCGCGCCTCGCAGGCTTCGTTCTCGACGCCTTCGGGACCGGCGAGGTCTCCACGACCGACACCGAGCTGGACCTGCTGTCCGCGCGCGAGCAGGAGGTCATGCGCCTCATCGCCCGCGGCTACACGTACAAGGAAGTCGCCCACGACCTGTTCATCTCCATCAAGACCGTCGAAACCCACGTGAGTTCGGTCCTGCGCAAGCTCCAGCTCTCCAACCGCAACGAGCTGACGCGCTGGGCGATGCAGCGACACATCGTGTGAGGTCGGACCCCTTTCGCGCGCGCCATCCGGAGCGCGCGGCCCATGCGTGCCTACAATGGAATTCCGAGAGCGTGACAGCGCCTGACTGCCCCGCACGGACGGCCCCTTTATTTCCGCGACCTCGGAGGATGCATGCACCGCATCGGTTTTGATAGTGATCAGTACATCGAGATGCAGTCTCGACACATTGCCCAGCGACGAAGCGAATTCGGCGGCAAGCTGTATTTGGAGTTCGGTGGCAAGCTGATCGACGACATGCACGCCTCGCGCGTTCTGCCCGGTTTCACGCCCGACAACAAGGTGCGTATGCTGCGCGAACTGGCGGACGAGGTCGAGATCATCGTCGCCGTTAACGCCAAGGACTTCGCGCGCCGCAAGGTCCGCGCCGACATGGGAACCACCTACGACGACGAGGTTCTGCGCCAGATCGACGAGTTCCGTGAGCGTGGCCTGTACGTCGGGTCCGTCGTCATCACGCAGTGGACGGACGACAACAAGGCAGCTGCGGAAGTCAAGGAGCGCTTTGAGAAGCTCGGCATCCGCGTCTACCGCCACTTCCCGATCCCCGGCTACCCCTCGGACGTCGAGCGCATCGTCTCGGACGAGGGCTACGGCGCCAACGAGTACGTGGAGACCAGCCGCAACCTCGTCGTTGTGACGGCTCCCGGCCCGGGCTCCGGCAAGATGGCAACCTGCCTGTCGCAGCTGTACCACGACCACAAGCGCGGGATCGAGTCGGGGTACGCAAAGTGGGAGACCTTCCCGATCTGGAATATTCCGCTGGATCACCCGGTCAACATCGCCTACGAGGCGGCCACCGCCGACCTCGACGACGTCAACATGATTGACCCCTTCCACCTGGAGGCCTACGGGATTAAGACGGTCAACTACAACCGCGACGTCGAAATCTTCCCGGTCCTGAACCGCCTCTTCGAGAAGATCCTCGGATCCTCCCCCTACAAGAGCCCCACGGACATGGGCGTCAACATGGCGGGCCACTGCATCGTCGACGACGAGGCCTGCAAGGAGGCCTCGCGCCAGGAGATCATTCGCCGCTACTACAAGGCCCTCGTGACCGAGAAGAAGGAGATGAGCGAGCCCGTGCAGTCGGCGCGCATCTCCCTGCTGATGAGCCGCGTGGGCGTGGGCCGCATGGACCGCCCGGTCGTGCGTCCGGCCCTCGAACTGGCCG
>CALBAF010000079.1 GCA_937926415.1 uncultured Actinomyces sp. | reverse complement strand
GAGATGACTAATACCTTACCCGGGAAAGGCACGAGAATCCTTCCCGACGGAAGCACCGGCGTGGTCTGGTCGACTCCCTCACGGATCTCCGGCGATAAGTGGCGAACCAGTCGATGCACCCTGTCCAATGTGCGCACTACTGCCGTGGGAAAGAAGGATACGGGGCTGCCCACGGACCGGGGCTTAAGTGTCGGATACTATCCGGGTAACTGGATGGGCGACGGCCTGTCTCACCTTTATAACGACGGCACCAACTACACTGCCGGGGTCGCCAAGAAGCCCAATATGACCTCATCGAACCTGCCTCTGGGCATTGCCAACCTGAGGGACTCCTCCACACAGCAGTTCCAGATCGAGTGCAGCGCCTACCTGGTGACCTCCGCCTCCCAGCCCGCGAAGAGCCAGCTGGAGCGCTTCCCCAACAAGGTGGAGGTTCCGATGGAGGGCATCGTCTTCGCCGACGCTGAGGCCTCGAGCTGGCACATCCCGAACGGCCAGAAGGAGTACATCTCCGTTTCCCCGATCCCCTACGTCGCCTCCCAAGACGTCACCTACCGCCTGTTGGAGAGCGCCCGGACACCGGGATGCATCACGAACTCCGTCGTGGGCAAGGTCTCCGTCTCCACCCCTGTTGGTAACCGGCCCGGCGTCAAGATGCGCCCGGACGACGCCGAGTGCAGCGCCAAGGTTCGCAACGGCTACGGCCCCTCCTCAGTCATGCTGCTGAGCAACATGCGCACCGGCTACGTCGAGATCCACGGAGGCGGTCGAGGCGCCGTCGCCTTCGGTGTCGTCTCCTACATGGACTACGGCGACGCGCCTGAGAGCTACGGTGTCGCCGGCAGCGCGTTCCAGCCGGCTTGGAGCGGCGGGGAGCTGTCTGACAGCGGAGAGCGCAACATCGCCCGCGGCAAGGCACCGTATGAGGGCGACGCCGGAGACTGGTACAACCTGAGTGCGGCAACGGACCAGGGGAACGTGGCCACCACGAACTCCGCCGTCGTGCGTCTGGGTGCCCTGACGGACCATGATGACAACATCGCTCACAGCGCTGACGCCTCGAGGGACAACACCACGGATATTGATGACGAGGACGCCCTCCCCGCCAACTGGGACCGCGTCATCTGGACCGATATCGGCCAGAAGTGGAGTCAGGAGATCACCTGCTCGGGCAGCAACACCAAGATTGCCGGCTGGGTGGACTGGAACCGGGACGGCGTGTTCTCCGCCGGTGAACGCTCCGCGGTGACCTCCTGCTCCAGCGCCGGTAAGGCCACTGTGACCTGGACCGTCCCCCAGGACGCCAAGCGGAGCACCATCAATGGCAACGGTGCGGCCACCTTCATGCGTCTGCGCATCACCGGCGCCCCGCCCAACGGACGGGAAGCCGAGGACCCTCAGCCCACTGGCATCGCAGTCAACGGTGAGGTCGAGGACCACCAGGCACAGGTCCAGCTGCCCAACCTGTCCCTGGCCAAGCAGGTGGACAACACCGCGGCCGGCTCTCTGGGCCTGTCCGCCAAGGACTGGACGCTCACGGCAACCCCCAAGCGCGGTAAGACCGCCTCAGGCGCCGGCGGCTTCGACTCCGCTTACCTGCCCCAGGGCCAGACGGTGCTGTCGGAGTCCTCGTCGTCGCCCAAGGCCGCTGGGTACAAAGCCACCGTCTCCTGCGTGCCGCACCCGAACTCGGATATCAGGACTCCGTCGTCGACGGTCAACTCCGCCTCCAAGACCCTGGATCTGGCCACCGGTGAGTGGATGCAGTGCACGATGGTCAACACGGCTCAGCCCGGTCAGGTCATCTGGAGCAAGGTCGACGACGCCGGCAACCCGCTGGCGGGGACCGTGTTCACGCTGGCCTCCCCGGCGCTCAACGGCGGTCAGAAGGAAGTGACCGACTGCGTCGTCACCGGTGGGAAGGCCACGTGCCCCAACGGCTCGGTGGACCAAGACCCTCGTGCCGGGGTCTTCAAGGTCTCTGGGCTCACCTGGGGCAACTACTCCATCACCGAGACCCAGGCGCCGGCCGGCTACCACCTGTCCTCCACCACCCTGACCAAGACCCTGGACGGATCGGCGCCGGCCGCGGGCACCGACGACGACACTCCCACCCTCGACCTGGGTCAGGTCACCAACACCCGGATCAAGGGGTCGGCCACCTGGACCAAGACCGATGAGCGGGGCAACCCCATCAAGGGTGCCCAGTGGTCGCTGGTTCCCCTCGACTCCAACGGTCGGCCCCAGCCGGACCAGGCCCGCACCATCACCGACTGCGTGGGCACCTGCGCCCAGGGCAGCCTGGACACCGATGGGAACCCCGGCGCCTTCAAGCTGGCGGAGCTGGGCTACGGCTCCTACGGGCTCATTGAGACCAAGCCGCCGGTCGGCTACGTCCTGGACGCCACCCCCCGCACCATCACCATCTCCTCCCAGGGGCAGGTCGTGGCGCTGGGCAAGATCTCCAACCGCAAGTCGGCGGTGCCCGCCATCCCCTTCACCGGAGGGAGCGCGGCCGACACCTTCCTCATCGCCGGTGGGGTGGTGCTGGGGTTCACGGCCC
>CALBAF010000078.1 GCA_937926415.1 uncultured Actinomyces sp. | reverse complement strand
GTCCTCGTGAGACAGCGACAGGCGACCCACGTGACGTACCGACCGATCCACCATGTCGAGGCGCCCGAATACGAGGCGTTCCTCCACGCCTTCGAGGCGAGCAGCCATCTCGCCGAGGTGAGCAGACAGGGCCTCGCGCTCGGTCCATCCCTGAGCGTTGCCGACGCCGTGGGTGGAGTGAACGCGCCCCTGGCGATCCCGATAGGAGGCGCGCAGCGCGTCCAGGCGCTCGTAGGCGCTGTCCACAAATTCCTGTTCCGGCAACGGAAGGTCGGTCGACGACTCGCGATGAGTGCTCGTGGCCATGGGTCCTCCTCGTTTATGGGCCTTCTATTGTTCCCTACTTTTGCCCCGCGTGCTGTTTCGTCTGCGGAGTGGGCGAACTTCGCCGCAAGCTCAAAACCCACTTCCGCGTGACGAGGTGGGCCCCGCCCGGGTACGTTAGACATGAGGCAGAAGAATGAGCATGAGGAGCAGACGTGAGTATCAACGCCACTGACCTGTATGCCGACGGTCCCGCCGCCGGCGCGAAGGCGAAGATTCTCCTCATCCACTTTGATGGGGCGATTGACGCCGGGGCCGCCGGACGTATGGCGATCGGCCAGCTCCTGCGTTCCCTGCACAACGAGCGGGTTGCGACCTTCGACGCGGACACGCTCATGGACTACCGCTCGCACCGCCCGATCGTGACCGTGGACAACTGGGTGTCCTCCCCGGACATGGTGATGCCCGAAACTGTCCTTGACCTCGTCGAAGACGACATGGGTAACCCGATCCTGGTCCTGCACGGCGCCGAACCCGACGCGCACTGGGAGTCGTTCACGAACGCGATCAACGACCTGTGCGAGCGCGCCGGCGTTGAGATTACGTTCTCCCTGCACGGCGTGCCCTCGGGCGTGCCGCACACGCGCCCCACGCCCGTGCACGTGCAGGCCACCGACGCCTCACTGTTGCCCCCGGGGGCCACCGCGATCTCGAATCACATGCAGTTCCCTTCGCCGCTGTCTACCTTCATGCAGATCCGCATGGGGCAACGAGGCATTGGCGGGCTTGCGCTGCTCGGCGCGGTCCCGTACTACATGGCGGACACGGCATACCCGGCCGCCTCCTCGGCGCTGCTCACCTCCTTCGCGAAGTTCGCGGACCTGTCTTTGCCCGTCGGCGACCTCGAGCAGGGTGCCGCGCAGGATCAGGAGAACATCGCCAAGCTCGTCGAGGGTAATCCCGACATCTCCCACACGGTCTCCAACCTCGAGGAGCACTTCGACGCGTGGACCGGAGGGGACGGGGCGATTCCCCTGCCCGGACTCGGCAAGCGCGCCGCGTCCGGCAGCGAAGAGAAGAGTCCGAAGGACATTGGTGACGTGATCGAGGCATACCTGGCTCAGGTGTCGCGCGCCCAGGACGAGGAGATCGAGTCCGTTCAGCGCGCCCCGCGCACCGAAGACGTCACGGAACCCCCCAAGCCCGACACGATCGAGGACGTGCTGGCGCGTATCGAGGCGCGGCGCAACGGGCGTGGACCCGGCCCCTCGGCACCGCGTCACCGCGCCTGAGGAGGGCGCC
>CALBAF010000077.1 GCA_937926415.1 uncultured Actinomyces sp. | reverse complement strand
CTCACTGTCTGGCTCCAGAAGCAGAACCACCGACGGAAGTTTGCGCGCTACTACCCGGAGCCCACCGAGACGTCCTACTGACGCCACGCCTCCTCCCCGCCCGGCCCCGGCCTCGTCGGCGGCGAACCAGCCGGTGCCGAGCACATCGGAGGCGGCCAGGAGCGAGGGAATCTGCTCGGACGTGGGGGTGGCGGGTGTCTTGACGAGCGTGCCGTCAGCGAGGGGCACGCGAGCGTACTCGGCCTGGGTGCCGCCTGCGCGCGTGCCGACGAAAGGATCTCCTTGGGCGGCGGCGGTCGCGCAGCGCGAGGGGTATCCGGCGCGGCAGATTTCGCATTCACCGCAGGAAATGCAGAAGGAACCGACGACGAAGTCGCCGGGCTTGACGGTCGTGACCGCGGAGCCTACCTCGGTGACCGTGCCGACGTACTCGTGGCCCATGCGCTGCTCGTGGACGTGCTGGGCGCCACGATAGGGCCACAGGTCGGAGCCGCAGATGCAGGTGGCCGCCAGCTTGATGATGGCGTCTGTGGGTTCCAGGATGGTCGGCATCGGCATGTCTTCGACGGTGACGTTGCCGGGCGCGTGCATGATGACGGCGCGCATGATTCTCCTCGTGATTGGTGAATTGGTCGTAGGGCAACGGTAGCGCTCACGTCCAGCTGCTCGTCACTGCTGGACACTGTCTCCTTTCTCTCAGCGACGAGGCAGGGGCCGCGTCTCGCCGTTCGCTCTCGGTTTTTCGAGGGGCGAAGACCGGGTCAATAGGGGTAGGGTTGCGCCATGTCTGTCGAGTTCGTTTCCGCCTCTCAGGCGCCAGATGCGGTGGCGTGTGACGCGCCGCTGCGGCTCGTCGACACCTTCGGGCGCGTGGCCCGCGACCTGCGCGTGTCGCTCACCGACCGCTGCAACCTGCGCTGTTCCTACTGCATGCCCCCCGAAGGCCTGGACTGGCTGCCCACTGAGGAAACCCTGACGGACGACGAGGTCGTGCGCCTCGTGCGCGTCGGCGTCGAGCGGCTCGGGATCCGCCAAGTCCGCTTCACCGGCGGGGACCCCCTCCTGCGCCGCGGCCTCGAGGGGATCATCGAAGCGTGCTCCCATATGCGCACCGACGAGGGAAACCCCCTGGACTTGGCCCTCACGACAAACGCACTCGGCCTGGCCAAGCGCGCCCAGGGCCTGAAGGATGCGGGCCTGAACCGCGTCAACATTTCGCTTGATTCTCTGGACCCCGAGCACTTCGCGGCGATCACCCGCCGCGACCGCCTCAGTGACGTCCTGGAGGGCATCGAGGCCGCCGCCCGCGCGGGCCTGAGCCCCATCAAGGTCAACGCCCTCGTCCTGCGCGGCATGAACGAGGCCGACCTGCCCGACCTGGTCGACTACTGCCTGGATCGGGGCATCGAGCTGCGCGTCATCGAGCAGATGCCGATCGGCCCGCCGGACACGTGGGATCGCCAGAACATCATGACGGCCGACGAGATTCTGCACATCATGGGGCCTCGCCACACGTTGGATCCCGCGCAGCGCGAGGATCCGCATTCGCCGGCGGGACGATGGATTGTGGACGGTGACCCGACGAAGCGGCTCGGAGTCATCGCCTCCGTGTCCGACCCCTTCTGCAGCGCCTGCGACCGCACGCGCCTGACCTCGGACGGCATGGTGCGTTCGTGCCTGTTCTCCACCGAGGAGACCTCGCTGCGTGACCTGCTGCGCGGCGGCGGGGACGATGCGCAGATCGCCGCCCGATGGGCCGACGCGATGTGGGCGAAGCCCGCGGCGCACGGGCTCAATATCGACACCTTTGCGCGCGCGTCGCGCACCATGAGCCGTATTGGTGGGTAGCCTCCCATTAATTTCGTGACGCCGATGTTTTCTAACAGCGGTCAATTGCTCGTTTGTCGTCGGGTGCAATGTCCCTGAGGGGGAGTACTTTTCCCAGCGCTTACAAGGGTGACGCACGTCCCAATCTGTTCTTGTGGGTTACGTCATTTCAATTGGTAGCCTCCGTGTTAAAGAATGTCCGGCGCACGCCCGCGCCCGGACATCCCTTCAGACACGAGGAGAGCCATGAGCGCGACCGACCCCGCGGCCAAGAAGAGCCGCTACCTGCTCACTGACTGGAACCCCAACGACGAATCCAAGTGGGACTCGAAACTCGCGTGGCGCACGCTGTGGATCACGACCTACTCGCTGATCCTGGCCTTCTGCGTGTGGTTCCTGC
>CALBAF010000076.1 GCA_937926415.1 uncultured Actinomyces sp. | reverse complement strand
CCCGCCTGTGGGATGCGCGCCTGACCGCGGTGTCCGCCGTGCCGATCGCGGTGGGCCCCTCCGTCATGACGTGGACTCCCACGGGCGTCGATCACTCGGCACTGCTCGCGCAGGTGCGCGAGGGAATGGATGCTGCGATCGCCGCCGCCCTGGACGGGGACGACATGCACGTCTCTCGCCACGCCCTCGACGGCTCCCCTGCATCGCTGCTCATCGAGTTCTCCACGGCGGTTGACCTGATTGTCGTCGGTACCCGCGGGCGCGGGGGGTTGGCCGGCGTCCTCCTCGGGTCAACGTCGCAGACGGTGCTCGGACACTCGACCTGCCCGGTCATGATCGTTCCCTCCGCCCACCTCGGGGACGCGGGCACGGCCGTGCACACCGAATGGGAGCGCCGCTAAGCGCATACGGTCACGAGGCCGGGGTATCCGCGTGGGTGCCCCGGCCTCGTCCGTGTGTGGAGGTGAATGCCCGCCAGGGTGAGCCTCTCCGCACGGGGTTGCAGGGCAGCGCTGCGCGCACTTTGCTACAGTGGGCGCGGACAACTTGTCACGCCCTCGTAGCTCAGGGGATAGAGCACCGCTCTCCTAAAGCGGGTGTCGGACGTTCGAATCGTCTCGGGGGCACAGTAGAAGGACGCCATGCGTAACGTTCTTGGGTATCTCGTGACCGTCGTGGCTGCCCTGTGTTGGGGTGCCTCCGGTGTCTCCGCCGACTACCTCATGGAGCATCACGGCATCGAGCTGACCCTCATCAGCTTTTTCCGCATGTTCGTCTCGGGCATCCTCGCCCTCGCCTACGTTCTCGCGCGTTCGCGCGGTGTATCCGCTCGTCATCGAGAATTGGTGTCCGCACCGCGCAACTGGCGTGACCTCGTGATCTACGCGATTTTTGGGCTCGCGGCCTGCCAGATCACCTACATGGGGGTGATTCGCGCGTCGAACGCGGGGACCGGCACCGTCCTGGAGTATCTCGGCCTGATCCTCATCGTCGTGTGGGTGTGCCTCACCCACAGGCGATGGCCGCGTGCCTCCGAGGTGATCGCCATCGTCCTCGCCGTGACCGGGACCTTCCTGCTGTGCACGCACGGATCGCTGGACTCACTCGTCATTACGCCGATCACCCTCGCCTGGGGAGCCGTCGCCGCGCTCACGCTCGCGACATACACGCTGCTTCCCGCTCGGCTCATCGCGGCCTACGGCGCGGACGTCGTCGTGGCATATGGCCTGCTGATCGCCGGTGCATGCGTCGGCCTGGTCGGTCGAGTGTGGCGATTCCACATCACCTGGACGCCCGACGTCGTGCTCGCCATGCTCATCACCGTCGTCCTCGGCACCGCCGTCGCCTCCACCGCCTTCCTGTGGGGTGTGGATCGCATCGGGCCCGTCAAGGCGTCGCTCATCGGGAGCCTCGAGCCCATCGCCGCGACCGCCTTTTCCGCCCTCGTCATGGGAAGCTCCTACACGGGCGTCGACATCGTCGGCATGGCCCTTATCGTCGGCGCCGTTGTGACCATTTCCGTTGTCGACCTCCTCCGGGCGCGCCGCGTCACACAATAGGGCGGTGCTGCCGTAGGGTTAAATCGTGGTTCCTAGTATCTTTTCGCGCCGTTCTGCCCCTGAGCCCGAGGCCCCCGAGGCCTCGTCCACCTCGACGCACCCGACCACGCTCGTCGGCTCTGCGCGTGAGAAGTGGCGCTCACGCCTCGACCAGGACATCGCCGCAGACTCCACGTCTCTGCCGACGCTGTCCCTGTCCGGCGCGCACCCCGGAGGCCTCGCCCAGCTCTACACGGAACACCCCGTCCGCCTGAGCCTCCTGATCCGCGAACCCATTGCGCTGGGCCGCGCCCTCGAGCGCGCCCGTTCCATCATCGCGCGCTCCGAGCAGCGCGCCTCCGCGCACGGCACAGGACCCATCCACCTGGGAATCGGCACGGCCTCGTGGCGCAACGGAACCGACGC
>CALBAF010000075.1 GCA_937926415.1 uncultured Actinomyces sp. | reverse complement strand
CCCGCCTCCACGTCGACGCCCGAGCCGCAGTCCAACCCGGGCAGCGACTCGGCCCAGTCTGCGCCGCGAGCCACGGCCTCGGCGACGATCGACCCCGACACGGCGCTGACGTCGAAGAATGGCCCGGGCGGACCGAGCGTGCAGTCCGGCCAGGACGCGGATAGCTCGGTCGTCGTCATCGTTCAGCTCGAGGAGAGCGCCGACGGCGAGGCGACCCTCGCCTCGATCAACGAGGCCGTGGTCGCGTCCTTCCCGGGAGCCTCCGTCTCCGTGGAGCGGGAGTATCGCAATGCCCTGCGAGGCTATGCGCTGCGCGTGCCCGCTGGATCGATCGACGTGATTCGCTCGGTGAGCGGCGTCCAAGCGGCCTACCCGGACGGCAACAACCGCCTCCACTGAGACCGAATCCGGCTGCCTCGCGCCGGAGCGCGACCAGCCGGATGCGGATTGCGTCAGCGAGGCGTTGCCTAGATCAGGTTCTTCTTCTCCATGTACTTCATGGCCAGCCAGCCCAGCGGGATGCGGCCGTAGAAGGTCACGAGACGGTAGAGCAGCGCCGTCGCAATGGCGACCGACGAGGAGATGCCAGCGACCGTCAGGCCCGAGGTCAGTGCTGTTTCAACCGTACCGATACCGCCCGGCGAGGGGATGAAGGAGCCGGCCGCGTTCGCCGTCAGGTAGGTGAGCGACACCGTGGAGAAGTTCAGCGAACCGCCCATGGCGAGCAGGGCCGTCCAGAACGAGCCCACGTAGCCGATGTTCATCAGCAGGTTGCCGCCCAGGACCGCAGCGAGGCGGCGGGGCTGGCCGATGATCCACAGGAGGCGCGGGTAGACCTGCTGCCAGGTCGGCTGGACCTTCGCCCAGATCCAGCGGCGCACCTTCGGTACGGCGACGATGACGCCGACCGCAACCATGACGACCGCGACGACACCGAGGATGGTGCCGTAGGGGACCGACACGGACAGCGACGATCCTGCAATGACCATAACGAGGAGTAGGAGGACGATCGTGACGAGTGCCTGAGAGATCTGCATGAGCGTCACCGTCGTTACCGCCATTGCGGTGGGAACGCGGCGCTTGCGCAGGTAGCGCAGGTTAAGGGCAGCGGGCCCCACGCCGGCGGGCGCCACGATCGTGATGATCGAGGCCGCGACCTGGGCGATGAACGTCTCCTTGAAGGGCAGCTTCTCGGAAGACAGGGCGATGAGCGGGACTGCCGAGCCGACCCAGATGAGGCTTCCGAGCAATGCCGAGGCGAGCATCCACCACAGGTTCGCGCTCTTGACCGTGGAGACGATGTCGTTGAAGTTGAGCGAACCGACGACGATGAAGACGGCGATGAACGCCACCGCGATCGTGAAGATCGTGCGCGGGCGGAATCGCTGTAGGTCCGCGGTCGGAGCGGTCTCGGCCTCGGAGTCGCCCACGAGGGCCGCACGCAGCTCGCCCAGCAGGTCGGAACGGCGCAGGCGCTGATTGATCGCCGCGGGAAGGACGGGCTTCTGAATGACGGGGGCACACGCGATCAGCGTCTCCTCGCCGACGCAGCGCCGACCCGCCTCGAGCGCACGCTCGGGTCCCACGGCAAGCGCGGTGAGGACCAGCATCTGCGCGATGTCGATGGACTGGTTCAGCTCGGTCGTGGCGACCTCGCCCTCATCCCAATCGAGCAGCCACACGTCCGATGACTCATCGACGACGACCGCCTCGGGGGTGAGAGCGCGGTGCGAGATGCCGCGTGAGTGCGCGAAGTGCAGCTGCTCCCACGCACGGTCCAGGATCTCGTCCGACGCGTTCTCGCCGAGTTCCGTGAGCGGAGTCGTCGGGGGCAGCGCCGACATGACCATGATGATCGAGTCGGAGGCCGAAGCGATGCCGATCGGCTCCTGGGTGAACACGCCGGCGCGTAGCGCCTGAAGCGTCGTGAAAGAGGACCGCTCGGCCTGCGCCTTGAGGGAAGGGGAGACCCAGCGGCTGATGCCGCGCAGACGCAGGTTGTTCCACATCTCGACGATTGTGCCGGTCAGCTCCTGGCCGGGGTCCATGGCGATGATCTCGTAGGCCAGGCCGGTGTCGCTCCATGCCTGGTAGTGACGGTGATGGTCGTCGGTCGGGCGGCGCGTGACCGTGATGTCCATGTCGCCCAAGTCGGCGGGCATCTGGGTGAGGCGGCCGCGCGAGTTCTCGACGACGGCCCAGGTGGCCAGGGGTTCCTCAGTCGTATCGAGGTCGGTGCGCACGATCCGCGAGGGCGTGATGCCGATACTCAGGAGCGCCTCGACGAGTTTGGCTCCCTTCGCCCGCTGGTCGTCGTAGCCCATGATCCAGCGCGAACCTGAGCCGAAGGCGCGGCCCAGGAAGACCGAGATGAAGGCGACGGGCAGGGTCATCGAGGAGCGCAGGACGCCGAGGACGAGAATGATCCACAGGCCCGTCCAGCCCCACTTGATGGCCTTCATCGACTGGGCCTCGCCGGCGGAGGTGAACAGGGCGCTCAGGGTGACGATGACCAGGTTGATGGCGATCACACTGCCGGTCTGCGAGCCCTGCGTAGCTATCGCGCGGTCCACGCTCAGCGGTGCGGTGAGGTAAGCGGGCAGTAGCCCGGTCAGGACGGCAATGATCCATCCGCCGACCGCCGCAACGACGCTGGTCACGAGGGCCTGGATGATCGCCTGGAGGCGCTTGCGCAAGGCGAGGGAGATGATCACGAGGATCGGCGTGATCAGGATGATCAGGCCCTCGACCAGGCTGACGGGCAGGATGAGGATCTGGCGGATGAGCTGGAATTTGAGGACGTCCATGGTGACGCCGTGTGTCGTGGCGCTGGCCACCGTTCCGATGGTCCAGATGATGAGGATCGCGATGAGGGAGATGACGACGTCGACGAGGTCTTCGCGGCGACGGCGCACGGGCAGGATCCGGTCGGCGATGTAGACGGGCCGGGGTAGGCGCATGCGGCGCACGGGCAGGTTCGCGGCGATTTCGCCGGTAGCCGGGGACACTGCGGATTCAATGTCCGCGTCCTTGTCGTCGGCGCTGACCTCTGCGTCGGTCTCCGTGGTGGCCTCTGGCGCGCTGTCCTCGGCCTCGTCAGCGGGTTCCACTTGGCCCGTTTCGGAATCATCGGCCATGGGTGCGGGCAGGGGAAGCAGGGGATCCGCCGCGCCCTCCTCGTTCATCGACGAGGCCGGGGCGTCCTGTTCGGCGTCCGCCTGGCTGGGAGGGATGCTGGGCGGCACGGTCACGGGTGCGGTCGTCGCGTCCGGCGAGACGACGGGCTCCATGACCTCGGTGCGCGCTTCCGAGGAGGGGACCTCCGGGGGAGGGGGAGCCTGCGGGGGCGCCCCGGCCTCGTCGATCATCCCCATCAGCGCATCCACCCCGGATGCTGAGGGGTCGGCAGAGGAATCGGGGACGAAGAGAATGTTCGTGTCCCCGACCGGAGAGCCGTCGTGTGAATCCTTGCGCTTCCTCATGCCGCCTATCCTATATTCGTGGTCAACAAAGGTAGGGTTAGGGTGATACATTCCCGGCAGAAAAGGGCCCTATCGTGACCTGGTCGACACTCGTGACCGCATCAGATCCGTCGATGCTGCACACCGTTATCGAGTGGTTTAAAAATCCCGAGACTCTGCTCGTCGCCATGGGGCCGTGGGTGCTGTGGGGAACGATGCTCATCGTCCTCATCGAATCCGGTGTCCTGTTCCCGGTGCTGCCCGGTGAATCCCTGTTGTTCACCGCAGGCCTGCTCCATGATCGCCTCGGCCTGCACCTGCCGACGCTCATCCTCCTCGTTGTCGTCGCGGCCTTCATCGGTGCGCAGATCGGCTACTTCCTGGGCGCCAAGTGGGGGCGTCGCTTCTTCAAGCCCGACGCTCGCATCCTCAAGACCGCGCACTTGGAGAAGGCGGAGCACTACTTCACGAACTACGGCGGCCGCTCGCTGGTCATCGGACGTTTCATCCCCTTCGTGCGCACCTTCATCCCGATCGCAGCTGGCATGGCCCGCTACCCCTACCCGAAGTTCCTGGCCTTCAACACGCTGGGAGCCGTCGTGTGGGGTGCCGGCTTCATCCTCGTGGGTTCGCTCCTGGGTAACGTTCCCTTCGTGCACGACAATCTGACGCTCATTCTCGGCGTCATCATCCTCGCGTCGGTCCTGCCCGTCATCATCGAAATCGTGGGCAAGCGCCGCGCCGCTTCCAACAAGGAGTAAGTCATGCTCGCCTGGTGGATGCTGCTCCCGACCCTGCTGGCCATGATGGTCGCCCTGGTCCTGCCTGGGTTCATGTGGCTGAGGGCGGGAGGACGCTCGTCGCTCGTCGCGATTGGCGCGGCTCCGGCGTTCACCTTTGGCCTGGTCACGATCCTGTCTGTCGCCTACCCGGCGCTCGACATTGAGTGGGAGCCCTCGACGGCGCTGCCGATCCTCGGCATGAGTGCCCTCGGAGGCGCCGGCGCGTGGAGCCTGAGCTTCTTCCGCCGCAGCAACGACGGATTCTCCTTGAGGGGAGTCCCCCTGCGCGAGGCCATCGGTGTGCGCAAGCCGATCGGTGGCCGTCAGGCAGCGATCCGCGCGGCCACGTGGGGAGCGATCCTCGTGGGCTTCGTCCTCGCGGCCCTTCCCCTCGTGATGGGCGCGATCCCCTCGAACCCCATCCAACAGTGGGATCCGACGTTCCATCAGAACGGCGTGCACGCAATCCTCTACGGCAAGAACGCCAGCCCCTTCGGTGGCCTCCATGAGCTGTACGGCGGCCGCAACGTCTACTATCCGACGGGCTGGCACGCTTTCGTCTCGCTGTTCGCACGCTACGACTCGGTTGTCCAGGCCTCGAACGTGTCCTCGCTGGCGCTCATGGCCGTATGGGTGATTGGCCTGGCGGCGCTCGTCTCGGTGCTGACCGCCTCGCGCTCCGCGATCATGGCGGCGCCCATCATCGGCGGCATGCTGCTCAATATGCCCGCCGATGCGCTCACCATGTACAACCAGTGGCCCAACTCGACGGGAACCGCTCTGGTGCCGGGCCTGGCTGCTATCGCGATCGTCGCCGGGCGTCGGCTGGCGGCCGACCTGCGCGCGGGTGATGGGCTGCGCGCTTTCATGCGTCGAATTCCGCAGGCGGCGTTCCTCCTCATTGGTGCCATCGGCCTCGTCGGCGCGCACCCGAGCGCGGCCTTTTCGATCCTCGCGTTCCTGATTGCGCCGCTCCTCGCCTCTCTCGCGTCCCTCGCCCGACGTGCCTATGGGCGCGGTGGCCGAGGTCAGCTCGCTGCCCTGGCGTGGGGCGCCATCGCGTTTGTCGTCGTCGCGGCGCCGCTCCTCGCGCTGTCGTCGTCAAAGATCCGGGCCATGGGCAGTTACCGGCGCGACGGTAGCAACTGGGGCGAAGCTTTCAGCCACGCCTTCCTGCCCTACCCGCCCTTCTCCAACACCGCCGGCAACCTTCAGTGGATGATCGTCCAGCTCATTCTCCTGATCATCGGTATCGCGGCGACCGCCCGCCTCCACCTGCTGTTCCGTCGCACGGATCCCCTGGAGCGTGCCGCCGAGCGCGCCGGACTCACCGACGACGCGGACGGGGACGAGGAGGAACTCACCCTGGCCTCGGCTCAGGACATCGAGGAGTCCGAGGAGGAGGCTCAGCCCCTGCCGTGCTGGCCCCTGTTCTCCTATGCGGTCCTCGCGGCTCTCACCGCCCTGGCGTATTCGCCTAACTCGGCGCTACGCACATACCTGCTGGCCCCCTGGTACAAGGACGCCCGCCGCATCATGGGCGTCGAAGACATCGCTTTGACGATCCTCATGGCGGTCGGCGTCGCCGCCATCGTTCGAGTCATCCACGCTACGTGGACGAGCTCCCTGCAGCGGATCCTCGCCGAACGCGGAGCCGACGACAACATCGAGGCTCCGCGCTGGCCGATCCAGTTTGGCGTCGGCCTGCTCGTGCTGATCCTGTCCAGCTTTGGTG
This sequence comes from uncultured Actinomyces sp., assembly GCA_937926415.1. GTDB lineage: Bacteria > Actinomycetota > Actinomycetes > Actinomycetales > Actinomycetaceae > Pauljensenia. The sequence continues at coordinate 856 of CALBAF010000075.1, read as the reverse complement.
CGATCGACGCGCGAAACGCGGCAGTCGCCCACGTGTATGACCCGAATCGACTGGGAAAGCCGGGCATGGCCACGATGGGCGAGCTCGCCATGCTGCGCCGCATGCCTTACACGACCGCCCCCGATGCGGTCATCCTGGGCGACCCGATCGCGGGCGCGGCGTACACCGAGATGATCGGCGGACGCAAGGCGGTCTTCCCGCAGCTGAACACGGCCAATGCGGACGTCGCCTCGCAGAACCTCCTCATCCACCATTTCCACGATATCGCGACCAATCCCGAGGTGTGCGAGGTCGTGCGCAGGCTCGGCATCACGCACTTCTACGAAGAGGAAGACGGCTACTACTACAACTTTACGCGAGCCTCCCGTCACCCCGGTCTCTACGACGTGGACACGTCCACCGGTTTCGAGCTGGTTGACGCGGGCGGCACCGCGAAGCTGTGGAAGATCACCGCGTGTGGCGAGGTGACGCCGGGCGGCGGACGCGAGGCCTTCGTGACCGGCGTGACCGGTAAGCGCGACTGACGCCCGGGCTGTTTCCCGAGGCGTGCCCGAGCTTTCGGGACACACCCGTACGAGGCCCGCGCGGTCTCGGAACTCGCGCGATTGGCCACAATGCGCCCCCTGTCCTGAAACGAGGCAACGGAGCGAGCGCCGCTCTCGTTACCCTTGACACCATGACGACGAACATTCCCGGCCCCGCGCCTCTCGGTGACAAGCTTCGTATCGCCTTCCTCGGCCCGTTCGGCACATTTACCGAGCAGGCCGTCCACCAGGTCGCCCCGGCCGGCGCGATCCTCATGCCGATGACCAGCGCCCCGCAGGCGCTCGCGGCCGTGCGCCGAGGCGAGGCCGAC
>CALBAF010000074.1 GCA_937926415.1 uncultured Actinomyces sp. | reverse complement strand
CACACCGCCATCAGCATGCGGTACGTGCGATTGTTGCGCTCAAAGCGCATGTTCCAGTCGACCGCGTGCAGGTCGATCTCGCGCACGTCCGCGAAAAACACCATGAGCTTCTTCAGGCTCTTCTTGCGCGCCTTCGAGATATCCGAGCGCACGAGCAGCGCGACCGTCGACTTGATGACCCGGTTCATCGTCGTGTCGACGCTGAACTCGTCGTAGGAGCACACCAGCTGGCGGCGCAGCAACGCCTGCGATTTCACGGATTCGGTGACCTCGATTTTGCCGCGCAGGGAGGATCGGGCCTCGGTCCGGTTCACGTACTCCTGCCCGAGGCCTCGTTTGAGTTGCAGGGACACGCCTCGCTCGAGGATCGCGGCGCACAGCTCGGCCGCGTTGTCGAAGTCCTCCGTCGCCACGGCGCGGTAGCCCTGCTCGCGCAGCGCCGAGAAGGCGTAGGCGAGCATGTGGAAGACGTTTCGGACGCGAATCACCGCAGCGACCTGCGCAGCCTGTCGGCCCACTCGCGGACCTCGCCGGGTTCGTCGAACCAGTATTCCTCGAGCATCGGGATGAGCTCGTAGTCCACGATCGAGGCTAGGGCCGCATCCGTGCAGGAGTCGGCTTCCATGTTGCAGAAGTAGCTATGTCCGATGCAGAAGCCCTCGCCGAGAGACTCATCATCGGTGATCGCACGGTTGAGGGATTCCACCTCGCGCACAAGCGCCTCGAACTTCGGATTGTCGAGGCCGGCGCAGTAGTCGCGGAAGCCATCGGAGTCGAAGGCGGGGCGCAGTTCCACGAAAGCGAATCGGCGGCGCAGCGCGTAGTCCAGCATCGCGAGGCTTCGGTCCGCCGTGTTCATCATCCCGATGATGTGGACGTTGCGGGGAACGTAGAAGAGCTCGCGCGAATAGAGGAGCTGGAGCTTATTCTTCGGTCCGCGTTTATCGCTCTCGATGAGCATGAACAGCTCACCAAAGATCTTGGAGAGGTTTCCGCGGTTGATCTCGTCGATGATGAAGAAGTAGGCGTTCTCCTCGTCATCAGCGGCCTTCTTACAGAAGGAGTAGAAGGCACCCTT
>CALBAF010000073.1 GCA_937926415.1 uncultured Actinomyces sp. | reverse complement strand
CCGGCCTGTCCGCCGACTCCCAGCTCAACGACTTCACCCCCGACGAGGGCGATGCCAACGCCTGGGGCCTGGCCGCCGTCGGCGCCCTCGAGGCCCAGCAGGTCGACGTCCCCCTCGAGAAGGTCACCGTCGGCGTCATGGACACCGGCATCGACCCCGACCACAAGGACCTCAAGGAGCACCTGGACGCCTCGCGTTCCGTGGGCTGCCAGATCAACGGCATCCCCAACCAGGACCCCAGCGCCTGGAAGGATGACCACTACCATGGCACGCACGTGGCCGGCACCATCGCCGCCGCGCACAACGCCTACGGCGTGGACGGCGTCGCCCCCAGCGCCACGATCGTCGCCATCAAGACCTCGAACGAGGCCGGCTCCTTCTACCCCGAGTACGTGGCCTGCGCCTTCGACTGGGCTGCCGAGCACGACATCGACGTGACGAACTCCAGCTACTACATGGACCCCTACGCCTTCTGGATGCCCACCGAGGGCTCCCAGGCCGCGGGCCTCGAGGCTGCCTCGCGCGCGATCCGCTACGCGAAGAACCACGGCGTCGTCAACATCGCCGCCGAGGGTAACGACAACGACGACCACGACAACCCGACGATCGACAAGGCCTCGCCCAACGACGTCGAGGGCGCCGCGGTTGAGCGCAACGTGGCCGGCGGCATCGACGTGCCTGCCATGGTCAACGATTCGGTGGTCTCCGTGGCCGCCGTCGCGCTGCCCACCGGCACCGATCCCTCCATCGCGAAGCTTGAGCGTTCCAAGTTCTCCAACTACGGCAAGACCTCGGTGGACGTGGCCGCCCCCGGCTCGCGCATCTGGTCGACTCTGCCGACCTGGAAGAAGGATCCGCCGTTCGGCTACCTGTCCGGCACCTCGATGGCCTCCCCGCACGCTGCGGGCGTGGCCGCGCTGATCAAGCAGATCCACCCGGACTACACCCCCGACCAGACGATCGCCCTGCTCAAGAAGCAGGCAGGCTACACCTACGACCGCCTCGCTGCGCCCGAGGACGGTAAGGAATACCGCGGCGCCGGCCTCGTCAACGCCCTGGCTGCCGTCCTCAAGGACCAGCCGCAGCCCGTCCTCGGCAGCCTCGAGTACTCCCACGATGGCGTCACCGGCTGGCGTCCGCTTGCCGACGCGTCGGTCTCGGGCACCGTCTACGTGCGCACCACGGTCTCCGGCCCCGTCACCCAGGCCTCCCTCCAGGTCGGCGACAAGGAACCCGTCACCGGCACCGGAACGGGCGCCTTCACGGGTAACGAGGTCACGCTCGTGGCTGGCCCCTACAACGCCACCGACCTGATCGGCGACGCCCCCCACGTTGAGGTCACGGTTGCCGCCGAGGGCCGCAACAAGGATGCCCGCGCCGATGACGACGTCAAGGACTCGATCCACTTCCACGTGGATGAATCCCTGCGAGGCGGCGGCGCCTGGACCAACAGCACCGACGGCTGGAAGTACTGCTACAACGACGGCTACTGCGCCCGCAGCAAGTACGTCGAGATTGGCGGCGCCACCTACTACTTCAACGGCGACGCCGTGATGGCGACCGGCTGGGTCACCTTCGACGCGGCATGGCACTGGATGACCCCGTCCGGCCGCATGGCGACGGGCTGGACCAAGGTCGACGGCTCCTGGTACTACCTCGATCCCGCCACCGGCGCGATGGCCACCGGCTGGGTTGACGTGGACGGATCCTGGTACTACCTGAACGCCTCGGGCGCGATGGCGACCGGCTGGGTCAACGTGAACGGTTACTGGTACTACCTGAACGGCAACGGCTCCATGGCCACCGGCTGGACCGCCGTGAATGGCAAGTGGTACTACCTGACCGGCAACGGCGCGATGGCGATTGGCTGGGTCAACGACGGCGGTACCTGGTACTACCTCGACGGCTCCGGCAAGATGGTCACCGGCTGGGTTTCCATCGACGGTAAGCGCTACCACTTCGCTTCCTCCGGCGCCTGGCTCGGCTGAGCCAGAAGGGGACGAGGCCTGGGCTGGGACGCTCCGGCCTCGATCCCCGCGCTGAGCGCCTGGTGCCGAGCGCACCTGGTGCCCAGTGCAAGTGAATACAACAGG
>CALBAF010000072.1 GCA_937926415.1 uncultured Actinomyces sp. | reverse complement strand
CGGGTTCGAGGGCAACGCCCAGACCCTGCGTGTCGTCACCCGCCTGGAACCTAAGGTCATCGGCGCGGGCGGCGTTCCCGCGGGCCTGAATCTGACGCGGGCGACCCTGGATGCGATCTGCAAGTACCCCTGGGTCAAGGCTGGTGGCCCTGACCTGGCCAAGTCGACGCGCAAGTACTCCGTGTACCCCGATGATGCGCCCGTGTTCGCGTGGATGCGCCAGGGGGCGCCGGCCGGCAGGCGGTGTCTCGAGGCCCAGATCATGGACCTCTCGGACGACATTGCCTACTCGGTGCACGACGTGGAGGATGCGGTCGCGACCCGCAAGCTGGACCCCGCGGACCTCTTCGATGACGCGCACTGCTCGGCGGTCGTGGCCTCGACCCTGGACTGGTACGGGCCCTCGGTGGCGCGTTCGGACCTGGAGGATGCCCTCGAACGCATCGTCTCCATGCCCGTGTGGTTGCGTTCCTTCGACGGTTCCTACGCCTCCCTCGCGCACCTCAAGGACGCGACGAGCGAGCTGATCGGACGCTTCTGTTCGGCGACCGTGGCTGCCACGCGTGAGACCTTCGGGCATGAGCCGCTGGGCCGCTACCGCGCGGACCTCGTCGTACCGCGTGAGGTGCGCGCCGAGATCCAGATCCTCAAGGGCATGGCCGTCCACTACGTCATGAGCCCGCGCGAAACCGAGCCGGTGTACTACCAGCAGCGCACGCTCCTGGCCGACCTCGTCGACGCCCTCTACGAGGCCGGGGCGAACGCCCTGGAACCCGTGTTTGCCGCGCAGTGGCGGGCCGCCTCCGATGATGGTGTGCGCCTGCGCGCGGTCATCGACCAGGTCGCCTCGCTCACCGACGTGTCGGCCTCCGCGTGGCACGCCCGCTGGTGCGGCATGCTGTCCTCGCAGCTGTGAGCATGATCGGACGCAGACGTGGGCGGGCATCGGTAGACTGAGGGACATGGCGGGTCTGATTCGTAAGGACGACATCGAAGCGGTACGTAACGCAGTGAAGATCGACGAGATCATCGGCGAGCACGTAGCGCTGCGACCCGCGGGTATCGGCTCCCTGAAGGGCCTGTGTCCCTTCCACGACGAACGCACCCCCTCCTTCAACGTGCGCCCCCACCTGGGCATGTTCCACTGCTTCGGGTGCGGTGAGAGCGGCGACGTCATCTCCTTCGTGCAAAAGATCGACCACCTGCCCTTCACCGAGGCGGTGGAGATGCTGGCGGCGAAGGCCGGGATCACCCTCCACTACGAGGAGGGCGGGGCGCGCGTGCGCACCGAGGAGCCGGGCAAGCGCCAGCGCCTCCTGGACGCCCACCGTGTCGCCGAAGAGTTCTACCAGCAGCAGCTGGCTTCCCCCGAGGCCCACAAGGGCCGTACCTTCCTCGCCGAGCGCGGCTTCACCCAGGCGATGTGCGCGCATTTCGGGGTCGGCTACGCTCCGGCCTCGTGGGATTCGCTAATCCGCCACCTGCGCTCGAAGGGCTTCACGGACCAGGAGATCCAGATTGCGGGCCTTGGGTCGCAGGGCAATCGCGGCGTGTACGACCGCTTCCGCGGGCGCCTCGTGTGGCCGATCCGCGATATCACGGGCGCGACGGTGGGTTTTGGCGCGCGTCGCCTGGACGACTCCGACAAGGAATCGCCCAAGTACCTCAACACCCCCGAGACGCCGATCTACAAGAAGTCGCAGCTCCTGTACGGCCTAGACCTGGCGAAGAAGACGATCGCCACCGAGCACAAGGTCGTCATCGTCGAAGGCTACACGGACGTCATGGCCGCGCACGTCGCGGGCGTGACGAACGCCGTGGCCACGTGTGGCACCGCTTTCGGCTCCGAACATGTGAAAATCATTCGCCGTCTGCTCGGCGACCACGCGGATCCGGCCGCCGGCGTGCTCCTGTCCACGGGGCGCGCGCACGGCTCGGAGGTCATCTTCACCTTCGACGGTGACAGCGCCGGGAAAAAGGCCGCGCTGCGCGCCTACGGCGAGGACCAGAACTTCGCGGCCCAGACCTTCGTGGCGGTGGCGCCGGGCGGCCAGGACCCCTGCGACCTGCGACTATCCCAGGGCGATCAGGCG
>CALBAF010000071.1 GCA_937926415.1 uncultured Actinomyces sp. | reverse complement strand
TGGACGATCCGTCGTCGCCGTCGGCCTCGACATGGCTGCGACTCACCTGCGACCGTGGATGGACGCGCGCGTGCTCATCGTCGGCACGGGCGCCTACGCGGGGGCAAGCGTCAGCGCCCTGCACGCGCTCGGCGCATCGGACGTGTCCGTCTACTCGACGTCTGGGCGCGCACGTGAATTCGCCCAGGGACGAGGCATCGGCTGGGTCAGCGCCGCAGACCTTCCCTCTGCTCTGGAGCGCGCCGACCTCGTGGTGACATGCCGAGGGCTGGGAAGCCCCGTCCTGACGCACGACATGGCTGCCCAGGCCGGGCACACCGTGGTCCTGGACCTCGCGCTCATGCGCGACACCGAAAGCTCTGTCGCCTCACTGTCGAACGTGACGCTCATCGACCTGCCGACCATCCAAGCCTCGGTCCCGGCAGCCGATGCTGACGCGCTCACGCGCGCCCGCGCCATCATCGACGAGGAGGTCTCCTCTTTCGAGCGCGGCCTCGGCGCCCGATCCATGGACCCGGTCGTGCGACACCTGCGCTCACGCGTTTTCCGTATCGTTGAGGAGGAAATCGATCGCCTCGGCGAGGCTCCCCTCTCGACCGACGACGCGGCCCGAGCACTGCGCCACCTGGCCGCGCGCCTCATCCACAACCCGACCGTCATGGCGCGCCGGGCCGGCGAGGAAAGCCAGCAGGAACGCTACCTCGAGGCCCTCGGCGTGGTCCTCGGCATCGACCAAACCACCCTGATATCGGGGGACGACGCAGCCGCTCACGCTTTCTCGCCAGGTGATCACAGCCTTTCCCGCGGCGGCATCTGCCCACACGATGTTCATACACTGGGTGCATGAGCACCCAGAAGAACGATCCACGCGCACTCGCCCTCGGCGTTTCCTGCTACGTGATCTGGGGGTTCTTCCCCCTGTACTTCTCGCTGCTCTCCCCCGCCGGCGCCGTCGAGGTGATCGTCCACCGCGCGGTGTGGGGCCTGTTCTTCTGCCTGGTCGCGCTCACCCTGACGGGTTCGCTGGGGAAGATCCGCACGCTGATCGCCGACCGGGGAGCCCTGTGGCGCCTCGCGGTCGCGGGCGCGCTCGTCGTCGTTAACTGGTCGGTGTACGTGTACGCGGTCCTCGCCGGCCACACGACCGACGCGGCGGTCGGCTACTTCATCAACCCCCTCGTGACGATCGCGCTAGGTCTCATCGTGCTGCGCGAGCGCGTCACCCCGATTCAGAAGGTCGCCCTGGCCCTCGGCATCATCGCCGTCGTCATCCTCGTGATCGGCCAGCGTTCAGTCCCCATCGTCTCGCTCACGCTCGCATTGACGTTCGGCCTGTATTCCCTCGTCAAGAAGGACGTGGCCGCGCGCGTCGACCCCCTTGCGGGCATGGCGATCGAGACGGCCGCGGTCTCGCCCGTCCTGCTGGGCTACTACGCATACCTGGCGGCCACGTCCGCCACGTCCTTCCACACGATCGCTTCTTCCGACGGCTCTGGGATGTCCTGGGTGGTTCACCTGGCGCTCCTGGTGGGCGCGGGTGCGTTGACGATGATCCCGCTCATCATGTTCGCCTCGGCTGCACGTGGCCTCACCCTGAGGACGATGGGCTTCCTGCAGTACCTGGGACCCACCCTGCAGTTGCTCGTCGCCGTGTTCATCTTCCATGAGACCGTTCCGACGTTCCGGTGGATCGC
>CALBAF010000070.1 GCA_937926415.1 uncultured Actinomyces sp. | reverse complement strand
GACTTCTCGCGTCAGCGTCGCGAGAAGACCATGACCGAGCGTCTCGCCAACGAGATCCTCGACGCCTCCAACGGCCTCGGTGCCGCTGTGAAGCGCCGTGAGGACATGCACAAGATGGCTGAGTCCAACCGCGCCTTCGCGCACTACCGCTGGTGATTTAAAGACGAGGCCTGGGCAACCGGGCCTCGTCTCACGCAGCAAGAACACCCATTACTTCGAACGAAGGAACCACACTCGTGGCACTAGAGGTGCTGACGGATCTCAACAAGGTCCGCAACATTGGCATCATGGCTCACATCGATGCCGGCAAGACGACCGTGACGGAACGAATCCTGTTCTACACGGGCATCAACTACAAGCTGGGCGAGACGCACGACGGCGCCTCGACCACCGACTGGATGGAACAGGAAAAGGAACGCGGCATCACGATTACGTCCGCCGCCGTTACCTCTTTCTGGAACGGTAACCAGATCAACGTTATCGACACCCCCGGCCACGTTGACTTCACCGTTGAGGTTGAGCGCTCGCTGCGCGTCCTCGACGGCGCTGTCGCCGTGTTCGACGGCAAGGAGGGCGTTGAGCCCCAGTCCGAGACCGTGTGGCGTCAGGCCGACAAGTACGACGTTCCGCGTATCTGCTTCATCAACAAGATGGACAAGATGGGCGCCGACTTCTACTTCTCGGTTGGCACCATCCGCGATCGCCTGCACGCGACCCCGATCGTCATGCAGATCCCGATGGGCGCCGAGAACGACTTTGTCGGCAACATCGACCTGCTGACCATGGAGGCCCTGACCTACCCGGCCAAGGACGACAAGGGTAACGACACGTTCGGCTCCATCGTCGAGCGCGGCCCGATCCCCGCCGAGTACCAGGAAAAGGCTGAAGAGTACCGCGAGGCGCTCATTGAGGCCGCCGCCGAGGGCTCCGACGAGCTGACCGAGGCCTACCTGGAGAACGGCGAGCTCACGCTCGAGCAGATCAAGGAAGGCATCCGCCTCCTGACCATCTCCTCGCGCGCGTTCCCCGTCTACTGCGGTACCGCTCTGCGCAACATGGGCGTGCAGCCCGTCCTCGACGCCGTCGTGGACTTCCTGCCCTCCCCGCTCGACATCGGCGACGTTCGCGGCTTCCTCCCCGGCTCTGAGACCGAGGAAGAGACCGAGACTCGTAAGCCCGACGAGAACGAGCCCTTCTCCGCTCTGGCGTTCAAGATCGCCGCTCACCCCTTCTACGGCAAGCTCACCTTCATCCGCGTGTACTCCGGTAAGGTCGAGTCCGGCGCCCAGGTCCTCAACTCGACCAAGGGCAAGAAGGAGCGCATCGGCAAGATCTTCCAGATGCACTC
>CALBAF010000069.1 GCA_937926415.1 uncultured Actinomyces sp. | reverse complement strand
GCGCGAGGTTGGTCGGAATCGTCTGTCGGCGCCTCGATCGGCGCGTCCGGGACGGATTCGATGGGGGCCTGCACCTGCGGCTGGACCGTCACGTCATCCGTGCGGTGGCGCCGAGAGGTGACGGCGATGCGGATGACGACGCCGATGAGCACGGCGACGGCCAGCGCGATCACAACCGCCCATGGCGTCTGAAGATAAGAAACAAAAGCGTCCATAGGGTCATTATCCCCTATGGACGCTCTTCACAGAAAACCTGAGTGCGGCATCACTGCCTCAGCTCTGCGCGGACTCAGCTGTGCCCTGGCGCACGGAGCCGGAGCCGCGCCGACCGCGATCGAGGCGGTCACTGACGCGACCGGTCACCGTTTCAAGGCGATCGATGCCCGGGAGACGGTCGGCGTCGAAGTATGCGTTCGACGAGTCGGCGTTTTGAAGGAGTGAGTGCAGGGATGCAGTGCGCGGAACCACGGGGCCGTCGGGCGACGAGGAGGCACGCTTGGGTAACGAGTGATGGGTCTTCACCTCTTCGGCGATTTCCTCACTCTCTCGCTTGATAACGCCCTTCCACTCGTCCGCGCTACGGCGCGACAGCGCCAGGACAGCGACGACGCCACCGGCGACGACAAGGACCAGAACGACGGTCAAAACAAGAATCAGTGCACCCTCAAGCATGTGATCATCCTGCCTTACGAGAACCCCAATACGCGACGATGCCACCCGCACATGCATGCATTGTGACGATGTTGTCACGAGGGCCGGGAACGATTGTTCCCGGCCCTCGAGTGTGTCGATAGCGCGTCAGTCGAGGTAGTCGCGCAGCACCTGCGAACGCGACGGGTGACGCAGTTTCGACATGGTCTTGGACTCGATCTGACGGATACGCTCGCGCGTCACGCCGTAGACCTTGCCGATCTCGTCGAGAGTCTTCGGCTGGCCATCGCCCAAGCCGAAGCGCATCGACACGACGCCGGCCTCACGCTCAGACAACGTGTCCAAAACGTGGTGGAGCTGTTCCTGCAGCAGCGTGAAGGACACGGCGTCCGCGGGAACGATCGCCTCGGAGTCCTCGATGAGGTCGCCGAACTCAGAGTCGCCGTCCTCGCCGAGGGGCGTGTGCAGCGAAATCGGCTCGCGACCGTACTTCTGAACCTCGACGACCTTCTCGGCGGTCATATCGAGTTCCTTGGCAAGTTCCTCGGGCGTGGGTTCGCGACCCAGGTCCTGCAGCATCTGGCGCTGGACGCGGGCGAGCTTGTTGATGACCTCGACCATGTGCACCGGGATGCGGATCGTGCGGGCCTGGTCAGCCATCGCTCGGGTGATCGCCTGACGAATCCACCAGGTGGCGTAGGTCGAGAACTTGTAGCCCTTCGTGTAGTCGAACTTCTCGACAGCGCGGATGAGACCCAGGTTGCCTTCCTGAATGAGGTCCAGGAACTGCATACCGCGGCCGGTGTAGCGCTTGGCCAGCGACACGACGAGACGAAGGTTCGCCTCGAGCAGGTGATTCTTCGCCTGCTGACCGTCCTGGGCAAGGAAGTGCAGCTCGCGACGCTCACGGCTCGTCATCTCATCGGCCTGGTTCTTCAGCTTGTACTCGGCGTACAGGCCAGCCTCGATACGGCGCGCCAGGTCCACTTCCTGCTCAGCGTTCAGCAGGGAGACCTTACCGATCTGCTTGAGGTAGTCCTTCACCGGGTCGGCCGTCGCGCCGGCGACGGTCACCTGCTGGACAGGCTCGTCGGTCTCATCGGAGTCGGAAACGACGAAGCCGCCCTTGACGTGGATGCCGTCGTTGGTGCGCTCGCGCAGAGCGGCGCCCTCAGTGACCTTCGAATCCTCTTCCTCGGACTCTTCTTCGATGTCGGCCTCGTCCTCGTCCACGGTCTCGGCCTCGAGATCAGGGTCCTCGAGGTCCTCACCGGTGGGCTCGAAGTCCACGTCTTCGGTCTCCTCGATCTCGGGGGCGACCGCCTCGACGACCTCTTCCTTCTTCTTGCGGCCACGCGGCTTCTTAGCAGCAGGCTTCTTCGCAGCCTTCTCTTCGGCGGCGTCGTCAGCCTTCTTCGTTGTCTTCTTAGCCGCGGCCTTCTTCACGGGAGCCTTCTTCTCGGTCTCCGCGGCGTCGTCAGCCTTCTTCGTCGTCTTCTTCGCGGGAGCCTTCTTCGCCGGCGCCTTCTTCGCGGCAGACTTCTTCTCCTCGGTGGGAGCGCTCGCCGCGTCGACTGCGGCGGCAGCCTTCTTGGCGCGCGTGGTCTTCTTCGCGGGGGTCTTCACCTCCGTGGTTTCCTCAGTCGTCGCGGAGTCCTTTGCCGAAGCGCGAGATGCACTCACACGGGTCCCTTTCATTGATGGGCATGCACAACGGAGCCGATTGCAAATCGGCATACCAGCGCCAAGTCTAGTGCCTTGCCGTTTAGTTTTCCTGACGGTAGGTGTGAGGATCCCCCGCCTTGGGCCCACGCATGCACTCGAACCTCGGTTAGAGTGGGCCTATGACTCTGAGCGACAGTTTCGCAACGCTGCGTCCATCTATCGACGAGGCGACGGCCAGCAGCCTCGCACATCTCCTCACCCGCGCCGGAGCTTCCGACCGATCCGAGGAGTTCTCACGCGCGGTCCTCGCCTCCGTCTCCGGAGGAAAGCGCTTCCGCGCGCTGATGGCTCACGTGGGCTACGCGCTCAGTTCGGGAACACCGCTCGAAGAGGTCTCTCTCCCCCACCTCAGTGCAGCGCTCGAGCTCTACCAGGCCAGCGCCCTCGTCCATGACGACATCATCGACAAGGCGGATGAGCGACGCGGCATGCCGACCCCTCACCGCACTCTCGCGGATCACCACGCCGGCCAGTCATGGATCGGATCGTCGACGGACTTCGGTCGACACAGCGCCATCTTGGTCGGTGACTTCCTCTTTTCGGCGGCGACGGCGGCTGCAGACGAGCAGGCCCTGACACTGCGCGAGGACTGCGCGCGGGCTTTTACACGCCGATTCGCGGATATGCACGCGGAGGTTGCGCTGGGCCAGTACCTCGACATCACCGCCGAGCAGACACCGCTCGACCCAGCCCGCACGGACGCGCTCAGCATGAGCGACTCGCTCGAGGTGGCGCTGCACAAGTCGGCTCACTACTCGGTTGTCCACCCCGCTCTCCTTGGCGCGATCTGCGGGGCGTCGTCTTTCGACGGCGTCGCGACGTTGCTCGACGTCCTCGAGACGATTCTGACACCCTGGGGCCTGGCCTTCCAGCTGCGCGATGACGACCTCGGGGTGTTCGGAGATCCGGCCGTGACCGGCAAGCCCGCGGGTGACGACCTGCGCGAGGGAAAGCGCACCGCCCTGCTGGCGCTCACGTGGGAGGCGTCCTCCCCGGACGAACGCCGGGCGCTCACCGACG
>CALBAF010000068.1 GCA_937926415.1 uncultured Actinomyces sp. | reverse complement strand
AGCCTCGCGGGCGGCCGGGCCCTCCGGCGCGCGGAACACCGGCGTGCAGCAGAGTCTCGCGGCGACCGCGGGGGCAGCGAAGCTGCTGCAGCGACCCGGAGTGCCTACAGCTGTTCTGCGAGGCCCTTCTTGACGGCGCGGTCGCGCAGGTAGCGGAACACTTCGAGGAAGATGCCGCCGAAGAAGATGCACGCGATGGCGATCCAAATGCCCGGGGGAGCGTCTCGTCCGTACTTGAGGAAGTACACGTAGGGGGCGAGGAAGGTGACGGAGGCAGTGATGGCGCCGACCACGCGGTGCCAGAGTTTTTGCCCGGCCACCATTTCGATGAGGCCCCACGTATAGGGGATGGCGGTGATCATGTCGATGGCCCACAGGACGCGCCAGTCGCCGCCGAAATGGGGAACGAACATGACGGGCACGGCTCGCGCCATCGAGTATACGAAGACGACGACGTAGGCGATGAACTTGGGGTTGCGGCAGAGCCTGAGGAAGACTGAGCGTTCAATGATGGAGGCGCCGACGGCCCGCGCAGCGTAGGTGGCGTGCGACGAGGTCGTGAGCGTGTCGAGTCCGGCCATGGCGACGCGCATAAACTCGCGCTGTTCGTCGCTGCCCTCTGCCCAGTGTTCGAGGAGCTCGAGGGGGGACAGGGCGATGGGGGTGTAGCCGTCGCGCGGCTGGCCGGCCTCGTGGATGAGGCCTTCGCCCATCGCCTCGTGCAGGCGCGGGAGCTGATCGGTGGGGATCTCAGCGATCCATAGGCGCACCCGGCGTTGGATGGCGTCGTGGAGTTCGTGGGAGAGAGCGTGGCCGGCTGCCGAGTTGGGGGTAAATCCTTCGGCGGCAATGTCTGCCAGGGCGCCGGGGTTTTCAACGATGCGGGTTGTGAGGTCGCCGGCGCGGTCGACGCCGGACACCTGGATGATGGTGGCCGGGTCCCACTGGTAGCTGCGCGCGACCTCAATGTCGAGGATCGACCGCAGCGTAATCAGGGAAGCTATGTCGGTCACGGGTGGCCTCTCGTCGGAAGTGATGTATCCATTGTGCCTGACAAGGTGGTCGGAATGCACGATCTGGTCCGCTGTGCGGCACCGCGTAGAATCGGGGTATGGCGAAACGACGGATTGATCCAGGTGAGGGAATGGTGGCGCTGCGTTCGTGGCGCGGCGCGGTGGAGCGCGGCGAGGAGCCGGCTCGCGCGGTCACGATCACGGCGGTGCGCTTTACCCTCGAGGAGCTTGGTCTTTCGCATCCGGGCCGCGCGGTC
>CALBAF010000067.1 GCA_937926415.1 uncultured Actinomyces sp. | reverse complement strand
CTCGTCAGTGCTCTGCGAGGAGGAGTCGTTCGTGGTGGCGCTCGAGTCCGAGGAGGCCGGGGCCGAGGTGTCGGTGGGGACGGGCTTGTCCTCCTCGAGGGCCTTCCAGACCTTCTTGGCGCCCTCAGAGGGGACCACCTGGTTCGGGTCGGCTGCGGGCTCGTTCGGCATGGTGACGAAGTTGATCTTGTCGATGCCCACGCCCTGGATGGAGTAGGCCAGACCCGACAGGTTGCCGATCTGACCGATGCGCTCAGACGTGGTGAGGGTCTCCAGGGTGCTGGTGAGGAAGCCGGACTGCGTCAGGAGGCTGGAGGACAGCGCCTTGGAGGCCATCGCTCTCATGAGGTTGTGCTGGCGGGTGATGCGGGAGAGATCCGAGCCGTCGCTCACCCCGTGCCGGACACGGGCGTACTGCAGGGCGTTCTCGCCGTCCAGCTTCTGGCAGCCCTCAGCGAGCTTGAAACCGGTGTACTCGGAGTCGTCAATGGCCTCATCGACCTGCACGTGGACGCCGCCGAGGGAGTCGACCACCTTGGACAGACCGGTGAAGTCAACGACGATGAAGTCGTCGATGCGCACGTTCGTCAGCGTCTCCACCGTCTTGAGGGTGCAGGCGGCTCCAGAGGCCACGGCCTTCTTGTCGTCACTGCTGCTGCCGGCTCCCTTGGCGAAGGCGGAGTTGAACGGTGCGTCCTCGCTGGCCTCGGTCTTCCCGCCATCGAGGGTCGTGCACTCGGGGATGTCGACCAGCGTGTCGCGGGGGATGGACACGGCATCGACGCGCTTGCGGTCGGCCGAGATGTGCATGACCAGTGCCGTATCGGAGCGGGCCACGGAGACCTCGTCATCGCCTTGAGAGCCGTCGACGTTGTTGCTCCCCGCGCGCGAGTCGGTGCCCAGGATCAGGAGGTTGACGGCACGACCCTCGTAGCTGTCCGGCGGCTTGGTGCCGGGCCGGTCCTCCTCGGACAGGAGGCTGTCGATGTTGAACCAGGTGATCCGCGACTGGATGTTGTGCCACGCGAAGCCCGCGGCGGAGACGACGAAGATCGTCACCGCGAGCAGGCTGAGTCCTACTCGGCGGGCCAGACGGCGTCCGAGTTCCTTGGAGGAGTGCCGCGCGTGCGGCTTACTGAACTGAGGCACGGAAGCGATCATAGGGAACGAGACTGCTAAACCATATGGGTCTGCCTACACCTGATACATGAGATTTACCCAATGCGGGGTGAAGACCCTCACACGGGTAACGGGGCTAGGCTTTCTCCGTGACCAGTGTTGCCAAACCCACGCCGAACAGCGCCTCGGCCACTCCCGCCAGTGCTTCGAATCAGGTACGGGAGGGCTTGGGGGACCGCGCCCCCGCTCCCGACGAGCAGAGTGTGCGAGTGGTGACGGTCGCCTTCAACCCGGGAGAGGAGCTGGAGCGCTTCCTGGCCTCCTTGGCCACGGCGACGGCGCGCAGACTCGT
>CALBAF010000066.1 GCA_937926415.1 uncultured Actinomyces sp. | reverse complement strand
TGGGGTCCTCCGAGCCCGCGTCCAGCTGAGCGTCCTCCTCGGCCGCAGCTGCGCGCTCTTCCGCGCCTGGCGCATCCGTGTGCGAATCCTCGCTCAGGGCGCCCTCCAGCGACCGCACGCGCTCGAAAGCACCGACGGCAGCGAGGCGGCGCTCCTCGATGCCGCGCTTCGATGAGGCGGCCGCGTCGACGAGGGCCTTCGTGAAGTCCACGTAGATCTGCGTGTCGAAAATGTCGCGCAGGATCTGCTCGCGAGCATCCGACGTGGCGTTAAGGAACTGGGAGAACTTGCCCTGCGGGAGGACGATCGTCTGCAGGAACTGATCCTTATCCAGTCCCACGATTGCCGGAATCTCGGAGCCCACGTCGCGCGGACCCGACGCGATCGGCTCCACCGTGCGCCACCCGTCCGGAGCGTCCGGATCCTCCACGACGCGAGTGAGCGTCGACTTCGAATTGCGCTGCGACTTCTTGCCCGCCGGCGTGTACGCGGGCGTACGCGTCACGCGGTAGATGCCCGTCGCCACCTCGAACACCAGGTCCGCCTCCGACGGATCCGAATCCGTGATGTGGTTGGAACGCAGCCGGTCCTTCGACGCGTCCTTCGTGCGCGCAACGTCGCCGTACAGAGCGAAGGTGATCGCGTCGATGAGCGTGGACTTGCCTGCGCCCGTCGGCCCGTCCAGGAGGAACAGGCCCGAGTCCTCGAAGGCCGAAAAGTCGACCGTGTGCTCGCCCGCAAAGGGGCCGATGCCCACAATACGCAGCCACCGAATCTTCACTGCATGTCCTTTCCTCGAAGCCCCGCCCACACATCCAGGGCAAGCTCGTGCTCCTGAGCGCTCAGCGCCCGACCGCCCACGGCCTCGTAAAACTCCTCCGTGACCTCGCGCGGATCGCGGGACGCGCGCACGGCCATCGCGGGAGCCAGCGAGGGGGCCTGGGAGGGACGGTGAACGACGACGAGGGCGTGCGGGTAGACCTCGCGGATGCGCGGAACCATGCGCTCGGGGCGCGCGTCGTCCGTGACCGTGATCGACACGTACGAGGCCGTGGTGGCCTCGTCGGGATCGGTGAGCAGCTCATCCATGGTTCCCTCGAGCACCGCGATGCCCCGCAGCGTCGGGATGGGAACCACCTCGATGTCGGTCACCGAGGTGGCGTCCGTGGTCACGAGGGTGATCGACTTGGCAGCCCCGGCCTCGGAGAAGGAATACGCGATGGGGGAGCCCGCGTAGCGGATCGGCACCGAGGCCCCCGAGATGTCCTGCGGGCGGTGCAGGTGGCCGGCAGCCACGTAGTCCAGGCCGTGGGGCAGGTGATCTGCACCCCCGAGGGTGTCGAAGAGGTCGGCAGACACGGAAGGGACGCCGCCCACCTGGATGTCGCGCTCGGAGTCCGAGGCCTGGGCGCCCGTCACGAAGGCGTGAGGCATCGCGATGGCCGGGCGCTGGTCGCCATCCTCCCGCC
>CALBAF010000065.1 GCA_937926415.1 uncultured Actinomyces sp. | reverse complement strand
GAGAGGACGGACACCGGCTGGTCCGGCGGCGGGCAGCGCAGCGCGTCCATCGCCTGGTCGAGCTGAGAGTCGATGTCCCAGGCGTTGGCGGCGTCGATCTCGGTCTGGAGCTGGCCCATCTCTGTCATGAGCGCGTCAAAATCGGCGTCAAAAGCGCGGCGCAGATCTTCGTTGTTCCAGGGGGCGTTCATGACTGTTCTCCTGCCGGTACGTGCCTTCACGGTATCACCTGTCCAGGCGCCGCGGGCGGAGGTGGGTGCCGCGTGCGCGCAGTTGAGGGCGCAATTGCGCTTCAGCCGTGAAGGGCGTCAGGAACGGCCGACGAGCTCCAGGTCCGCCTGGGGCGCGAGGAGGGCGAGGGCCTCTTCGACGCAGGCGCTGATGGTGCGCACTCGCTGGACCTGGGGCGAGAGGATCTCGGGGGCGTCGGTGCCCACCATGATCGTGGGAACCCCGTAGCGGGCGACGATGGCTTCGACGGTCTGCGCGCAGGCGGGACCGCATCCGAGGACGACGGTGAGGGCGGGCACGCCGGCGCGCACGTACTCGCGGAAGCGTTCGGTGGTGCTCACACCACCGTAGTTTTCGCTGGACAGCATGCGCACGTCGCAGCCGTACCAGGCCAGGGCGACTCCGATGACCTGAGCGGCGGTCTCGTGGAGCGAGTCGGAGATGAGCGCGACGCGGTCCCCTCCGACGAGAGAGCGAGCGGGGCGGGACTGGTAGACGGAGCGGCACACGCGCTGGAAGGCGTTGACCAGCATGAGGGCGGGTGCGCTGCCAACGGCTTCACCGCCCGGATCGGAGCGCAGGGATTTGAGGGTGGGTTCGACGAAGCGCGACCACGTATGGACGAGGCCGTGGCTGGCGACGGCTGCCTCGATCACTTCTTCGAGGCGATGGTAGTCGTCGGAGAGGGCGACGGAGCGCAGCTGGGCGGCGTTCGTCGGTCCTCGACGGGGCAGGAGCGCGCTTTCTGCGAGGGCGCGCTTGGCGGCCTCGGCGGCGGACATGCCTGCACGCACGTGATGGATCATGGCGCGCAGACGGTCAACATCCTCGGGCTGGTAGCGACGTCGCTCGCCAGTCTCGCGCTGCGCAGGGCCGAGGCCGTAGCGCCGTTCCCAGGTGCGCAGGGTGGAGGGGGATACTCCCAGCTCATCGGACACGGAGGACATGGTGCGGGAGCGGTCGGCGAGCGCCGACTGCGCCAGTATGGCTCGTGGCATGTCTACTCCCTCCGGTCCTCGTCCGTACCTTGCTCTGATTCTTGCGTGTTCACAGCGCGCACGCCACAGGAAGGGACAGGAAGCTCACACCCAAGTTGTTCAAAAAGTTATTCACAATCTGTTCACTCTGCGCACCTCGCGTTTCTCCACGTTTTAACAGTACGCACCCGATCAATCTGAGAACTGGCTCATAATTCGAGAAAGATCCTTGAATAACTACCGCGCAAGTGTCTATTCTTGCCGACATCGTGTGCCGAAAATGTCGGCACGACAGACATGAAGGAGGCACCCAATGACTGACGTCTCCCGTCTGCCCGGACCCATGATCGATGCATGGGAATGGCAGTACGAAGCGGCGTGCCGAGACCTGGACACCGAGCTGTTCTTCCACCCCGAGGGTGAGCGCGGCTCCACGCGCCGTCGCCGCGCGGCAAACGCCAAGGCGATCTGCGCGACCTGCCCGGTTATCGAGCAGTGCCGGTCCTACGCTCTGGCCGCTCAGGAGCCTTACGGCATCTGGGGTGGAATGACTGAAGAAGAACGACGCGAAGAGATCCGCTCCTCCGGACGCGGTCGCCGCGTCTCCTAACGCGCATCCATTTTCCGGTGCGGCATCGCCACCGCGGTGCCGCACCTTTTTACTGCCCACCGAAACGCCCATCCTCTCCGGGAGCTCGCATGACCAGCAACGACACCAAGGCCTCGCAGAAAAAGGCCGAGAACACCCCCACCAACCTGTACAAGACCCTGTTCTTCGTCACCGCGCCGATCACCGCGATCCTCGCGGGCGCGTGCGTGTGGATGGGCGTTCAGCTCTCCTCTACCTCTCCGGCGAGCCAGGCGACCCCGGCGGCCACGCCGACCGCTGTCGCCGAGATGCCGCAGAACACGGAGACGGCGGCCCCCAGCCAGACGAACCCGAAGAACCTGGAGATCATGAAGTCGTTCGTGCGCCATGAGGCCGACGACATTCAGGCGAAGGGCGACATCAACGCTCCCGTGACGATGGTCCTTTTCTCCGACTTCGCGTGCCCCTACTGCACAAAGTACGCCCAGGAGGTCGACCCCGCGCTGGCCGATCTCGTCAAGGATGGCACTCTGCGCGTGGAGTGGTACGACCTTGCCCAGATCACCGAGACCTCTCCCCTGGCGGCCCAGGCGGGCATCGCTGCGGGCGAGCAGGGTAAGTTCTGGGAGTTCCACGACGTCGTCTACCAGGCCGCGGATCCGACCGGTCACCCCCAGTACTCCGAGCAGGCCCTCGTCGACTTTGCACAGAAGGCGGGCGTGCCCGACCTGGATAAGTTCCGCGAGACGATGCTCTCCGACCACACCGCCACCAAGGTCAAGGCCGCCAAGGAGCGCGCTCACCAGAACGGCATCACGGGCACTCCGGCCATATTCATCAACAAGGCCTTCGTCAGCGGCTTCCGCGACGCCTCCTACATCCGCAACACGATCCTCGATCAGGCGGCACAGGCCGCGTCCTGACGCGAGGACCCACGGCGCGAGCGCGTACGGCGCGGATACCAACAACAAAGAGGGGTGGCCCGGAAGGATTCCTTCCGGGCCACCCCTGTAGCGTTCAGTGTGCGAAGCGCTCAGCGCTCCACGACAGCCAGCACGTCACGCGAGGACAGGATCTGGAACTCCTGACCGTCGTACTTGACCTCGGTGCCGCCGTAGCGCGAGTAGATGACGACGTCGCCGACCTTGACGTCGACGGGGATACGGTTACCGTTGTCGTCCACGCGGCCGGGGCCCACGGCGATAACTTCGCCTTCCTGCGGCTTCTCCTTGGCGGTGTCCGGAATGACCAGGCCGGAGGCGGTGGTCTGCTCGGCCTCAACCTGGCGGATGACGATGCGGTCCTCGAGGGGCTTGATGGAGATCGACATTGTCGCTCCCTTTCTTCTTTGTCACGAAGGTGCTCGTCCTTTCCCTGCCGTCGCGGGGGTCAGGTGCAGGACCGGTCGCGGGTGTTCCCGCGCTTCCTCCACGAGTGTAGGCGCGGTCCTGGCACTCGGGCAAGCTGAGTGCCAGGCGCGTTCACCCTGGGCGAGACGCCACCCCCGCCCCAGCCACAGGCCCCGCACGGCCTCGCCGCTGAAGAGATGGGACAATGAGCGGGTGAGCGCCCTGACCCCCATTCTGTCCTCCCCCGGCTGGGAGCTGCTGGAGTCCCTACAAGCGAAGCAGGCTGCGAACCCGATCCCGCTGCCCGAGCTCGGATCCGCCCTGCGCGCCTCCGGCCTCGACGCGGAGCTCGTGGTCGCAGTCCTCACCCAGCTAGCCCTGCGCCAGGCCGCGCGCTCAAAATTTGGCCCGTTTGCCTCCCACATGGTGTTCACGCGCGACGGCCTCGAGCAGGCGACGCGCCTC
>CALBAF010000064.1 GCA_937926415.1 uncultured Actinomyces sp. | reverse complement strand
ACGACGCCGACGACTCATTATTCGTCGGATCATCGCCCACCTGATCCTGGTGCGTAATCCTGGCAACGTTCGTCACCAGCTTGCCCGCACCATCACCAGTGACCGTCACCGTGATCGCGATCTTCTTCACATCGCCCTTGGCCAGGGTCAGACCAGACAGATCCCACACACCAGTCGCGGAGTCGTAGGTGCCATCACCCTCAGCCTTCACGAAGGCAACACCCTCGGGGAGCTGATCAGACGCCGTCACGCCCGTCGCCGCGCCAGGACCGTTATTGGTCAGCGTCAGCGTGTACGTCACAGACGCACCCGGAGTGAACTCGAAGGTCTTCTGAGCATCCTCATCCGGATCAGTGATCGCCTTGAGAATCGCCGTGTCAGCCGAGATACCGAAGCCCCAGTCCTGATCCAGGTTCTGGTTCTTCTCGCCCGTCAGCGTCACCGACGCCGTCAGCTTGAACGCCTGAGCCAGCTTGTCCTTATCAGCCTTAGCTTCCTCGGACACAACGGTCTTGGAAGCCACATCACCCGACGGGTCGTGGGTCAGAACATCCAGCAGCGGCTCAGCCTTGATCAGAGACTCCGGATCAACCGACACCTTGTAGTCGCCGGGCAGCAGATTCTCGAACTTGTACTTGCCATCCGCATCGGTCGTGGTCTCGTAGGTGCGGGTGATTCCACCCGGACCGGTCCAGGTCAACGTGACCTTCACACCGGGCAGCACCTTGTCTCCAGCGTCGGGGGCATTGCCACCGTTCTGGTTGACATCAACAAACAGCTGATCGCCGATGACACCGGTACCAACAGCACCGAAGTCAATCGTGTCATCCGTCTGTCCCTGAACCAGGGTGACCGAAGCCGAAGCTCCGTTGGAGTCCGCAGCGCGGTCATCGCCAGCATCCGAGGTCGTCGCCTCGTAGCCGGCGGGCGCCTGGAAGGACACCTTGTAATCACCGGGCAGCAGATTCTCGAACTTGTACTTACCGTTCGCGTCCGTGGTCACAGCCGCAACCGGGTTACCCGACGCATCCGTCACGGCAGAGCCGTCGGCGCGCATCAGGGTCACCGTCACGCCCGGCAGAGCGGGCTCGTCGGCGTCCTGGAGACCGTCACGGTTGACGTCCATCCAGGTGTAGTCACCAACAGAGGCAGGCTTGACGAAACCGAAGTTCACGTCGATGACCGAACCAGTGGCCTCAGCGATGGTCACGTCCGCGGTCGTCTTGTAGCGGCCGGTGTAGGCCTCGGTGGGCTTGGTGCCCGCCAGAGGACCGGAGGTCGGATCAACGACGCTGACCGTGTACTCGCCCAGCGGCAGACCGCTGAAGGAGTACTTGCCCTGCGCGTCGGTCACGGCCGTGACCGGGTTGCCATCCTTGTCGAGGACGGGGGTGCCATCCTTCTTCAGGAGCGCAACCGTGACGCCCGCGTACGGGGCCTCGGAGTCGCTGGAGTTGAACGACGCGTCCGCATCGTTGTAGAGCTTGCCAGCGATCGTGTAACCGGCGGTCAGCGGCACGGACGAGGTGTTGTCCGGCTTCTTATCACCGATCTGATCCTGCTTCTCGATCGTGGCCGTGTTGGTCACAACCGAACCAGCGGCGGAAGCGTCGATCGTGACGGTGATGCGCAGGGTGCGCGTCGCACCCTTCTCGATCACCTCAGTGCTCAGGTCCCACTTGCCGGAGGCGGCATCGTAGGTGCCATCGCCCTCGGCGGACACGAAGGTCACGCCAGAGGGGAGCTTATCCTGCGCGATGACGCCGGTGGCGGGGCTCGGGCCCTCGTTCGTCACGGTCAGCGTGTAGGTGACGGACGTGCCGGGGGTGAAGCCACCCGCCGGAGCCTCGGCCGGATCGGCAATCGCCTTGACGATCGCCGTGTTGGCAACGCCGGTGAAGGCCCAGTCCTGGTCGTTGTTCGTCATCGCGCCGGGGCTCAGCGTCACCTTGGAGGTCAGGGACAGCTCCTGGCCCTCCGAGGCCGTCAGGTCACCCGACGGGGCGTGGGTCTGAGCGGTGCACTCGGGGCACACGGTGGCAAGGGAGGCCTTGTCAACGGTGACGACGTAATCGCCGGGAGCCAGGTCCTTGAACGAGTACTTACCGTTCTCGTCCGTGACCGTCGTCAGCGTCTTCTCCACGCCCGCGGGGGTCGTGTAGGTCAGCTTGACGGTCACGCCAGCCAGCGGCTTATCTGCGCCAGAGGGAGCAGAACCACCGTTGTTGTCGACATCCCAGAACAGGGTGTCACCAATCGTGCCATCGGCGACGAGGCCGAAGTCGACAGTCTCATCGTTCTGGCCCTCGGTGAGCGTCACGTCGCTCTCGACACCGTTGGAGTCCTTCTCGCCATCCGCAGCCGCGTAGCTCTTGGTCGCGGAGTAGCCGGCAGGAGGAGTGAAGGTGACCTTGTAGCTCTCCTCGCCCGCGTTCGCGACGATCCGCTCGACGTTCGGCATCAGGTTGGTGAACTCGTACTTGCCGTTGGCGTCCGTGGTCACGGGCTTGACGGGGTTGCCGTCCAGGTCGATGACCGGGTTGCCAGCACCGTCGGTCAGGGTGACGGTGACGCCGGCAACGCCGACCTCATCCGCATCCTGAATACCGTCCTTGTTCGCATCGAACCACACGAAGTTACCCACCGAAGCGGGCTTCACGAACGCAAAGTCGATCTTCGTGGCGTTGGGAGCAGCAGCAGTCAGCTCGATCGCGGTCGGCGTGACAAGCTTGCCCTTGCCGGCCTCGCTGCGCTTGGTCGACGAGCCGTAGCCGTAGGTCTGCTTGTAGTCGGCCAGGTTCACGTCAGCGCCGTCAACCTTCACCTCACCCGGAACAACCTCCACCTTGTACGAGCCCAGCGGCAGACGGGTAAAGGTGTACTTACCGTCAGCGTCGGTCTTCGTGGTGATGTCGGCGCCAGACGAATCCTTCACCGGGTTGCCATCAGCATCCAACAGGCGAACCGTCACACCCTCGAAAGGCTTGTCGAGGACGGGCGAATCGTTGAACCAGGTCGCGTCCTTATCGTTGTAGATGGTGCCCGACAGGGTGCCACCGACCTTGAAGGTCGCGCTGTCCTTGTTGTTGTCCGGGTTGGAGTCGATCTGATCGAACTCACCCAGGGTCGCCGTGTTCGTGATGGTCGAACCCTCGGTTGCGGGCTTGACCTTCACGAGGACGTACAGCGTCTCGGTACCACCAACGTTGAGGTTGGTGTCGAGAATGCCGGACTCCATCGCACTCCAGGTACCGGCGGCCGCATCGTAGTTGGCGGTCGCGTAGACCGGGCCCGTGCACGGGTTCGTCGCACCATCCTGGCAGATGCGCGTCTCGGAGGACACGTACTCCACACCAGAAGGCAGAGCATCAGCAACATTCATGCCCGAGGCGACAGCGGGGCCCTTGGCCTTCAGGTTCACCTTGTACAGCATGTAGTCACCCGGCATGACGACATCATCAGACTCAACCGTCTCGATGACACCGTTGGCGTCACGAACCGGCTCATCGCCGTTCATCTTCGCCCGAGCAACCGTCTTCTTCAGCTCGACGTCGGAGGAGACGTTGATGCCGACCTTGGGAGCCTCGTTGGGCAGCAGGTAGGACACCTTGCCGTTCTGCATCGAGCCACCGGACATTGCCACGGAGTTCCAGGCGATGAGGTTGGCGTTGACCGGGGAGGTCATGGTCGCGACGAAGCGGATCTTCTCGCCCGGCTCGATGTCGCGGTTCATGACGATACGGAAGCCGGTGATCGTGGTCAGGTCGGCGGGAGCGTCGCCCCACGCGTCGGGGGTACAGCCAGCGGGGGCGTCGTTCATGGCGCCACCGGCGGAGAGGACCTCACCGCGGCAGGGGTTGGGAACCGTCGAGTACTGGACCGTGATGTCCGAGGCCGGAACAGCCGTGACCTCAGGATCGCGACCCGGCTTCTCCTTCACCGACTCGAACGCCCACGCCGTGGAGTTCAGGTTCGGCTTCCAGTTCGAGCCGCGAGCCTGCGAGGAAGCAGGGCCAACACCCACGTCACCCACGTACGGCAGGATGTCGTAGGCCACGACCTTGGTCAGCGGGGTGTTACCCGCGTTGGAGATCGTGAAACGGTAGGCACCGTCGGCACCCGGGTCGATCTCGGCAACCTCGCCGGCCGGAACGAAGTCAGGGTTCTTATTACCCTTGACTTCCTTCGCGATGGCCATCGAGGGGGTCGTGGCCACGTTGAAGGGGAATGCGGCGTTACACACGTAGTCGGTCGTCGATCCATTCTTGTTCACGTCGAAGGTGTCGATCGCGCGGCTACCGATGCAGTAGTTAGCGTTGCGCAGGCTCTTATCCTCGGTGGTCGCCTTCGCGCCGTCGCCGGGCATGAACGCCATGGCGTCGTTCGTGTTCTTACCGGCCGGGGCGGTCGCGAGCACGTTCACGTCGAAGCTCGAGTACAGGCTACCCTCGACCGGGTCCGGAACGTTCCAGCGGATGAGGGTGCGGCCGGAGCCGTTGAAGTTCTTCTCAATCTCGACCGTGACCTTGCTCAGGTCGTAGGGGGTGCCGTCGGGGTTCTTCAGCGTCGAGCGCTTCTCGGGAACAATCTTGGAGACATCGTCGACGTCGAAGCCCTCGGGGAGGAGGTCAACGATCGTGAACGGAGTGGGCGTGCCACCCTCGGCGGCCGGCTTGGCGGTGCCGTTGATGAAGAAGTTGGCGGGCTTGCCCACGACCACGGGGTTGGTGCGAACGACCTTGTAGGCCTGGACGGAGGGGAACTCGTCGCGCACACGCATCCAGGAGCAGAGCTCGTCGCTCGAGGTGACGACGGTGCCGGTGTCCTTGTCGGTCACCGTGCCGGTGGCACAGTTCTGGAAGCGCACGTAGTCCGGGGAGGCCTGGTAGTCGTAGTACTTCTCCGGAGGCAGCACGGGGTTGTAGTGCGAGGCGAAGTCCGCAGGCTCCGTCGTCGGCAGAGCGGGGTTGACTGTGCCGTAGAAGAAGAGGCTCGCGGTGGTCTGGGGCGCCACGTCGGTATCGACCGTGAAGCGGGTGATCCACTCGCCCTCAGGCAGGGTCAGTCCGCTCGTCTTCGTGTAGTTGACGGTCTCGTGGTTGCCCTTGTTGGTCCAGTACTCGAAGGTCCAGCCGCCATTTTCCTCGTAGCCGGACTTGCCGACAATGTTGAACTGGTAGGGACCGACGAAGGTGGGGGTGTCGCAGGCACCGCCGGCGGCCTTGGCATCCTGGGAAGACCAGGTGCACGGCAGGGTATCGTCCCAGTGGAAGTGGAGCGTCGTGTTACCCGAGTTGATACCGGCGAAACGCCAAGGGGTCTTCACGTTGCGAACCTGGTACTGGTAGTCGTTACCGGTCTTACCAATGCGGCCACCGACCTTGCGCTCGGCGAAGCCGTGCGTGATCTCGGAGCTCTTGGAGAGCTTGGTCTTCGGGTCGTTCATGACCTCGGCGGAGATGGTCGCCTTATTGGTGACCGTGTCGTCGAGCGTGACCGTACCCTCGGGGTACTTCACGGTGACGGTCGACTCGATCGGGTTCTGGAAGAACCAGCGATCGTAGGACCAGGTGACGGTGTGGGTCGCCGGGTCGTAGACGCCACCGTCAGAGGCCGTGACGAAGACGGCCTTGGCGGGCAGCGGGTCGACGACCTTGATGTTCTGGACGCCCACGAGGCCGAGGCCGTTCAGGTTGCCGGTCTTCATCGCGGAGCCGTTCCAGCGAACACCGACCTTGTTGGGGTTGTCCTGGTCGATCTGCTGATAGCCGTAGCGCAGCTTGTAGGTCGCCTCGCCGCCGACTGCGGGGTAGTTAGCGGCCTTCGTCGGACCGCTCTTCTCGATCGCGATGTCGGTATCGGCGGTCCAGGTGGTGGTCAGCTCGTTCTCGAGGGTTTCAGCATTCTGCGCGCTGAAGGTCACCTTCTGGGTGGTCGTCGAGTTGTTCGGCGCATCGTAGTAGTTGTAGTACCAGTTGACCTGGATACGGTCGGACGTACCGGCGGGCAGCGGATCCTTCAGCGTGAAGCGGTAACGCTGGACGCGCGATCCATCCTCAGGCTTGTCAACATATTGCGCCGTCCTGGCAACGCTGTCACCGGTGACGGGGACGACGTTGTAGCCGCGCTCGACGAGCTTGAGGCCGTCCGGCGTGATGGGGCCAGGCAGCGTCAGCTCGATGACGGCACCCTTACAGGGGGTGGTCACCGAGGAGCAGGAGAAGTTGATCGTCGTAATCTGCTCGTCGTGGCTGCGCAGGGTCTCCGAGTCGTTGACGACATTGAGAGCGAGGGTCGCGGAGTCATCCGCAACTGCGCGGGCACGGCGCGTGCGGGGCTGATCCTCGGGGGCGGGAGCCTCAGCGCCAGCCTCGGCGGCGGGAGCCTCGGCG
>CALBAF010000063.1 GCA_937926415.1 uncultured Actinomyces sp. | reverse complement strand
CACGGGCAGCTCCGGACCGTTGACCGCCGGGCCATTGGCCTTTGCCTTGAGGGTGCCTTCCTGCCCGTTGTCGCAGGTGTAGGTGAAAGTGAACTCCTTGTCAGCCACAGGAGCGCCCGCGGCAGTGTTGGTCACCGAGAACGAGCCCTTGGCCTTCGTGTAGGTGTTGGTCATCGTCACCTCGGCCGTCTCATCCTTGACGATGGCGACGGTCTGCGGCTCCGGGGCGGTCAGCGTGTATCCCGCACGGAAGGCGGAGTCGGTGATCTCGGTGACGGTGCAGGTCGAGCCCGCCTGGACCTCCTCGGAGTGCTCCGAGGTCTTCCCACCCTTCACCATCAGGAAGCCCGTGGTGCTGTCAGTGCAGCTGTAGGTGAACAGGAAGGTGGAGTTGCTGAAGTCGCCGTCGCCGGCCAGGGCCTTCGTGATCGTGAAGTCACCGTGATCCACGGGCACGGCGTCAGCGGAGTTGCTCAGCGTCACGGGCGTGAGCTCCTGGTCCGCAATGGTCGCGGTGCTGGCGCTCTGACCGTTCACCGTGAAGGCCGGCTTGCCCCAGACGACACCTTCGGGAGTAGCCGAGGCGTTCGTCGGGTCCTCGTTGAATGTGAGGACCGTTCCAACGGGGAAGATGTCCTTGAACACGGTCTTGGCACCGATGCCGAGGGTCATCTCGCGGTCACCACCAGTACCCTCCTGGTTGAGAGTGCCCGGGGCCTTCCAGTCCGGGTAGGCGCTTGCCTTCGCGTCACCAGGCAGGTCGTAGTTGACACTGACCTTGAAGGTGGTGTCCGCCGGCACCTTGCCGGTCTGGGTTCCGGTGAGGAGCTTGGTGATCTCGAATCCACCGAAGCCGGGCTTCATCTCGACGTTAATGGAGAAGGATGAGGCGTAGTGCACAGCGTAGGAGCCCCGCAGACTGGTTCCCAGCGCGGTGGCGTCGTTCTTGTACCGCACACCGGGCTGCACCTTGCCGTTGTCGGTGTTGGGGGTCGACTCGTAGCGGACGATGTAGTTGCTGCGCGGCGCGAAGGGACCGGTCACCTTGATGAAGGCGACGTCGCCGTTGAAGGTGACGTCGAGGTCGAAGTCGCCGGCGCTGGTGTTCTGGTCCGTTCCGGCAGCGTCCGTGAGCTGGACGGAGCTGGCGTTCTTGCCCTCAGCGGTGCCGGTCTCCAGCCTCCACCTGCTCTTGTCGGCGACGTACTTCTGTCCGGGGCCGAGCTCATCGGTGAACATGATGGTCGAGCGGGTCTTGCCATCCACGGTCAGCGACTGACCGTTCTCCTCGAGAGCCGCCTTGATCTGGTCGGGACCGAAGATCAGCTGCCAGGCAATCTTGTCGGAGTCAGCGGTCAGGTCGCTGGCCCACTTGGTGACCTTCTCCGGCTTGTAGGGACCTTCGACGTACGCGCCGATCTTGCCGCCGGGAACGGCCACGGGAGTGTCCACGCCGTTGGCCTTGATCAACAGGTTGGGCAGATCCGAGGCCCCGTTGGCCACCACCAGTGACGTCCCGTTACCCCGCAGGTCCTTGAAGCCCTGGGCGACGATCTTGTCGAGCTCACTGTTGAAGGTGCAGGTGATCTTACGCTCGGCCACCGAGCACTCACCCACCTGCGTGCTGACGCCATCGTGGTTGAGCATCATCGGCTCAGTGAT
>CALBAF010000062.1 GCA_937926415.1 uncultured Actinomyces sp. | reverse complement strand
TATCCGCCGTCGCGCGCCGAGGGGCCGTTACCCGTCAGGATGACGGCTGCGACCGAGGAGGTCTGGCGTGCGTGGTCGAGCGCTCGGTACAGCTCGTCGACCGTGCCGGGGCGGAAGGCGTTGCGGATGTCGGGGCGATCAAAGGCGATGCGCACGACCGGCATGTCGGCGCCCTCGGGGCGGCCGTCGGTCTCGGGGCCGCGCGAGATGCCGCGGTGGTAGGTGATGTCGACAAAGTCGAATCCTTCGACCTTGCGCCAGCGGGTCGGGTCGAAGGTGTCGGAAACGAAGGGGAGAGCGCTCATGTGTCGGATTCTAATCGACGAGGCAGTGGCAGGCGTCGGGGGATGCGTGCTCGAGAGGGGTGGCGGCGTTGTCGGCGCATCTGGGACGAAGGGCATGTGTGGGGTATAGGGTGCGCAACCTAACCAAACGGAACAAACTCTGCTTGTGGGTAGCCGTTCTATTAGCTTTCTTGACACTCGTGGATGTGGCCCGTGAGACGCGCCTACTTACCATGTGTTCAATCATGCTTGAGTGTCTGCCACTTTGCGGAACTTACTGCGCAATTGGTTACAAGTTGATGTATGTAGGATTTGTCGATAGCGTGAGGTTGCGCGATAATATTACCGGTAAGTAAGGAGGGTTCTTGTGAACGCAGCGCAGCAACCGACGCTGATGCGCATCCCGATGCGCACGCTTAGTCGTCAAACGCGTTACGCCCTCGAAGGCGTCAACGACATCCTTGTGTACAAGGTAGCGATGACGACGCGGTTCCGTGGCGTGACTCGCCGCGAGGGGCTCCTCCTGCATGGACACGCTGGCTGGGGCGAGGCCGCGCCTTTCTGGAACTACGACGATCTGGAGTCCTCGCGCTGGCTGGCCGCAGCCCTTGAGTCTGCCCGCCGTTTCCCGCCGGTGCCTCGGCGCAAGTTCGTGCCCGTGAACGTGACGATCCCCGTCATCTCGCCGGAAGAAGCCTACGAGCGTGTGAAGGCCTCGGGTGGGTGCGCGACCGCGAAGATCAAGGTCGCGGAACCCGGCGTCAGCGTCGGGCGCGACTGTGCGCGCATTGCCGCCGTCGCCGACGCGTTGCGTGAGACCGTGGGCGGACAGGCGATGATCCGCCTCGACGCCAACGGTGCATGGGAGGTTGACGAGGCCCGCGAGGCTATCCCCGCGATGGCCTCGGCCGCGGGTGTTGTCCCGATCGAGTACGTCGAGCAACCCTGCCT
>CALBAF010000061.1 GCA_937926415.1 uncultured Actinomyces sp. | reverse complement strand
TCGCTATCGGTGTTCCGCCCCGGCGTATCAATGAGATCGTCCATGGGAAGCGGGGGGTCACGGCGGACACCGCAATGCGTCTCTCCCGCTACTTTGGTACGACCCCGGGATTCTGGATGAACCTACAGATGCGTTACGAGCTTGATCGCGCTGAAGATGCGCTGGGCGATACGCTGAGTGGAATCGTTCCCCTCGTGACGGTGGAAGTCGCCTGAATCAACTGAGTCTGACGAGGCAATGGCCGGGTCGCGCGAGGGTGTGGCCCGGCTTTGCTGTTGAGTGAGTACGAGTGCTAATTGTGTCGTCAATCACCTGGGTGGTAGGGTGTGGCCATGACGACTGATAGCCAGTACTCTTGGACGCACTTTTACATGGAACTCGCGGACAAACTGCTCGCCTTCAAGGATGACCGGCAAGCCCTCATTACAGCGTTGAAGCAGGTTTACGCGGAGATCGGAATGAGTCTACCGACGCTCAGTGCCGATGGTGTTGTGCGGGACATTGACCCTTTCACGGTCTTCGGTCTCTTCAATCGATGCATGTCTGAAGCTAACCGCAGCACGATCGCACGAGGCCTGGCCCGATGCTTTCGGGTGGCTGCTGCGCAACCGCAAGACTTCGCCATCATCCCGGTTCTTCCCAGCGTCAATGCGACGTTTTCTGATAGCGCACGCGATGACACAACTCGCATCGATACCTTATGGGATCTCTTCGCGTCGGCGCTCGCCTACGCAGCCGACGGGAGTGAGCTGAATAAAGCCGTATTCTGTTCTACCTTTGATTCGGCTCTCGAACACAAACGGATCAGCTGGAACATCACGATGGGGCTTTTCTGGGTACGCCCGTACTCCTACGCTAACCTCTGCTCGCGGGAACGTCGCTTCCTTAGCCTTCACGATCGGTTCCCGAGGGAAATCGGAGAAGTGCTGGGGTCCATGAAACATGTCATGCCAAGCGAGCACTACTTGACGTGGTGCACCGTCATCCGAAATACGATTCAAAAGGGGAACTATGGGTACTTCACGTTCCCCGAGTTGTCCGCGTACGCGTTGCGGTTCTCCGAGCAGGTTAACCGCGAGATGAAGGAGGCTGACAAGGAGAAGGAGGAAGTCATCCAGGCAGCAGCCCTCGGCGATGCTGACGTTCAGACTGTGCGCTACTGGCTCTACGCCCCCGGCCGGGGAGCCTGCATGTGGGAAGCGTTCTACTCGCGCGGAATTATGGGGTTGGCGTGGGGCGAGATCGGCGACCTGACTGCCTATGCAAATAAGGAGGATCTGAAGGCGCAGATGCTCCAGGCCTATCCCGAGAACGGCACTCAGAAGAATGACATTCACGCCCTGTGGCAGTTTGTGAACGAGATGAAGTCGGGTGATGTTGTTTTTGTGAAGAAAGGACGCTCGGAGATCCTCGGGCGAGGCGTCGTCACGGGTGACTACGTTTATGACCCGGATGGTGGGGAGTATCCACATCTGCGCGAGGTGTCGTGGAAACATCAGGGAAGCTGGCGAAGCGATCAGCAGTTCCCGTTGAAGACCCTCACCGAGATTACTGACTACCCAGATCTACTGGCGCGCATTGAGGCTTATTTTGAGAATGACGAGGACGCGCTCGATAGTGAGGAAATGTCGGTGCCCTTGACCGAGTATTCCGCCGAGAAGTTTCTCGAAGAGGTCTACATGGACCGCGAGCGATACGACGCGATCGTGGGCCTGCTGAAAACAAAGAAGAACATCATCATGC
>CALBAF010000060.1 GCA_937926415.1 uncultured Actinomyces sp. | reverse complement strand
GGGTCGGCACGTAGGTGCCGACCCGCCCCGCATTGGCGATGAGATCAGTTCACGCCGAGGATGTCGGTGACGAACACGAGGGTCGCGCCGCCGGGGATGCCCGCCTGCGGGACGCCACGCTCACCGTAGCCGAGCTCAGCGGGGATGGACAGCAGGACGCGGTCGCCCACGTGCTTGCCCACGAGGCCCTCATCCCAGCCGGGGATGACCATTCCGACGCCGATCTGGAAGGACAGGGCGGCGCCTCGGTCGAAGGAGTTATCGAAGTCGACGTCAGAGCCGAAAACCGCGCCGTAGTAGTGGCAGGTGATCGTGTCGCCGGCCTCGACCTCCTGGCCGTCGCCGGCGTGGAGGACCTCGACGACGAGCTCGTCGGAGGGGGTGCCGTCGAAGGACAGGACGGGCTTCCGGCCGAATTCGCCGGACACAGAGATGTTTTCCATGGTGTCTTTCCTTAGGGTCGGTGAAGCGGCGCGTCAGTCGCGGCGCATGAAGTAGGACAGGATCTTGAGGATCTCGAGGTACATCCAGATGACGTCAGTCATGATCGCGAAGGTGCACAGCCACGAGTACTTCTCAGGCACGTTGTTGGCGACACCCACCTTGACGGCATCGAAGTCGCGCACGAGGCACAGGACGCCGATGAAGACCGCGAGGACGCCGATGATGACGCCGAGCGGAATACCGAAGAAGATCTTCGTGTTGTTCACCGCCGTCATGTCGACGAGGCCGGTGCCCGACAGGAACAGGCTCACCATGTAGTAGATGAAGAATGCGAAGGAGCCGATGCCCGCGACGCGGGTGAGCGTGTTCGAGTTGCGCACGAAGCCCATCGTGAAGGCACCCAGAGTCACGCCGATGACGACGAGAGTCGCCAGAACGGCGCTCACCACGATGCCCGGGTACATCATTTCGAAGGCGCAGGACAGCGCTCCGAGAACGAAGCCTTCAACGAGCGAGTAGGCGATGATTGCGCCGGGACGCACCTTCTTGGAGAACTGGATAAACAGGGCGAGGCCCAGCGTCACGGCGCAAGCAGCGAAGGCCACAAGCATGGCAGCACCCAGCGCAACGATGCCCGTCATCCAACCGGCCACCGCACCCACGAGAAGCAGGCCGAAGCACATGAGGGACTTGACCACGACGTCGTCGTAGGTCATCGTTCCACGATCCACCGCGTCGGCCGCGGGAGCGTTCATCATCGCCTCGTACGAGGCCATCTGCTCCTCGTAACCGGACGGAGCCGGGTAGGCGCTGGGGTTACCCTGCGGAGCGCCGTAAATCGGCTGCCCCGAGTAATCCACGCCCTGCTGGGTGCCGTACGGGTTGGTCGCGCCCGCGTAGGGGTTCTGTGCCTGCGCCGAAGCGGGCTGGTACCCCGGCATCTCGGGGTAGCCGGCGGGAGTCGTCGACTGAGTGGACCAGTCCTTCACGATCGAATTCATCACCGGGTTGGCCATTTTTCCTCCTCATTCAGTGATGCAGTGCCTCTAGTGTCGCACGAGGGACCCACGGGTGGGACACGCACCATTATGCGCGCAGCGCAACCCTGCGTCCACGCGAGGTCAGATATGTCCGCACCGAGCCCCGGCCTCGTCGATGAGGCCTGCCGTCAGTACCCCCGGTGGGACTCGAACCCACAACACACCGATTTTAAGTCGGTTGCCTCTGCCAATTGGGCTATGGGGGCACAGCCCACTATCGATGATTGAGCATCGAAAGTGCGATACCGTCAAGGATATCGTGTTCTGAGACCAACGCGCCCGCGATTTCGTGTCCGCTACTCTCACAGCGAAGAGTCACTCGATCCATAACGCGTTTCCAAATGAGCGCTCCGCCTGCAATAACGTCAGCACGCCCCTCAGGCATAAAGCCCAGAGCTGCCTTCACAGCAAGAGGTTGCTCAAGCATAAAACGCACAGAGGAATCAGTGGCCTCGTGGCTCAAGAAAGCACCGTCAATCTTCTCGGGCTGGTAGGAACTCAAACCCAAAGCGTGCGCAGCAATCGTCGTGATGGTGCCGGCGACACCAACTACGGCGCGAACCGAGGAAAAATCAACGACCTCCTCGGCCTCGTCAAGGCGAGCATCAATCCACTCACTTGCCTGCGCCTGCACCCCGTCGGGAATCGGCTGGTCGCTCGCACAAGACGCGAAGAACTTCTCCGTCACGCGGACTGAGCCCATATCTGCCGAATAAGCCTCGGTAACTCCCTTTCCCAGAGTTCCCACGACCATTTCGGTCGAGCCTCCACCGATATCAACGACAAGGACCTTGCCGCGTTCTTGACCAACGACGCCACTGGCTGCACCAGCAAAGGACAGCGCGGCTTCCTCGGTTCCGGGGACGACCTCGGGATAAACGCCCAGAATTTCCTTCACAGGTTCAATGAATTCATCGCGGTTTTCCGCATCGCGCATTGCCGAGGTTGCGACAAAACGAATCTCTTCGGCTTCCAGATTATCAATCATTCGCTTGTACTCGCGCACTGCGGTCAGTGTCCGCTCGATCGCCTCGGGAGCCAGTCGTCCCGTACGATCAACGCCCTGTCCAAGGCGCACAATGCGCATCTGGCGCGTCAAATCGTTGAGGGCAATGGCATCGCCCTTAAGCACGCCATCGGCCACTAGAAGTCGAATTGAGTTTGTTCCACAGTCAATTGCCGCTACCCGCGTCATGATCTCATTCTTTCTTAGTCGTATTGTCAGTCAGCAGGTGCAGGCGGCCGTGTCCCACAGGCCGCGCTCAC
>CALBAF010000059.1 GCA_937926415.1 uncultured Actinomyces sp. | reverse complement strand
AACGCCCGCCAGCTTGAGCGGGTAACCGATGTTATCGGCGGCAGTACGAGCGTCCAGGAGGTTCGCGGCCTGGAACACCATGCCGATACGGCGGCGTGCGGCGCGCAGCGCAGAACCCGACAGCGTCGCCAGGTCGAGGCCGTCGACGACGATGTGGCCCTCGGTGGGCTTCTCCAGGGCCGTCAGACACCTGATGAGCGTGGACTTACCGGCACCGGAGCGGCCGACGATCCCGTGGATCGAACCGCGTTCAACGTGCAGGTTCACCCCATCAAGCGCGACGACCGTGCCGCCGTTTTTCACGGGGTAGACCTTGGATACCCCGGTGAGGTCAATCATGTGCATCTCCGTTACTGGGCCACGCGGCCCGCAACATCAGCATATGAGGGCCACACGCGCGAGCGCTCGGAATGCTGTTACAAAACTCCGTATCGTGGCAAAACCCTCACCCATCAGCCCGCATTGCGGCCGCAGTTGCGTGACAAACGCCTATCCGGCACAGGCGATTCCGGCCAGGGCCGCACCCCACGAGGCCGCCCACGTACCGAGCGCGAGGGCGAGGCTGCGACCTCGAAATCCGTCGGTCCACAGGGTCACCGCGTCCACGAGTGCGGTCGAGAACGTCGTGAAACCGCCGAGGAACCCCGTCAAGACGATCGGCACGAGGCCCGCGGGCACCAGCTGAGTGGCCGCGCCGGCCAGGAAACACCCGATGACGTTGACAACCAGGATGCCGAGCCTCGCTCCCGCCGGGTCGCCCCACGAGGACAGGGAGCGTTGAGTACCGCGGTCCAACCAGAAGCGCGCGCACGCTCCCACGCCGCCGGCGAGGGCCACACACAGGAAGGTCACTGCGCTCACGCTCGCTCCCCCTCACTGGTGACGGGGCGCGGACCCGAGGGGCCGCACGCCCACTCCCCCACGCGCATACCCGCCCAGGCGCAGGACCCACCCAGAGCCAGGAGCCCAAGGGACTGAGAGACGGCCTCGACAATTCCATTAAGCGACACGTAGCCCACCGACGCGACGATGTACGTCGTGAACGCGCCCGCGAAACCCGTGCCAACCAGGAGCTTCAGGGTCTTCAACGAGGCCGCATCCCCCACGCCGCGCGCGAGACGTCCCGCCACCCACGCGGCCAGCACGCCCAGCAGGAAGGCGCCCACGGCGTTGACCGTCAGCGTCGACCACGACAGGAAGAGGCCGCGCACTGGCGAGGCCTTCGCGACCTCGTCCAGTCCGGCGCGCGCAGCCGTCCCCACGACTCCGCCCACAAACACCGCCAACCAGTCGGGCACCCGCATTCTCAC
>CALBAF010000058.1 GCA_937926415.1 uncultured Actinomyces sp. | reverse complement strand
CACGCGCGCACCAGGCCCACGCCCCCAGCGTGCGCGCGGTGGGTGCGCAGCCACTGGATCGAGGGCAGGTCGCGAGTCGTGAGAACCTCCATCTCGGCGGTGGGCAGGGCGTCCAGGAGGAGAACGATGCGCACGAGCTCGTCGCTACGATCGGGCAGCGCGCGCATCAGGTCAGCGATGTAGGGCACGAGGTGGGGGGCATGGGTGAGGTGGACGCCGCGCAGGCCCGTGCACAGGGAAACCCAGCGACACCAGTCCGTCTGGTCCAGGGCGTAGCGCTGCGCGTCGGCAAGCACGTTGGGGGCTACGAGGATCCGACTGCCGGAGCGCACGTCCCAGATGCCCGTCGCGTCCTTGGACAGGGCGCGCATGATGATGGCCTCGGCGGCCAGCACCATGGGCGTGCGCGTGTCATTGAAGCTCTCCAGGAGCGAACCAACCGAGCGGATCAGGCCGCGGCGGTCGACGACGAGGGTCGAGGAGGCGGCCACCTTCTCGGAGGCTTCGGGCAGGGTGGACAGCTCAGCGAGCCGGCGATCCGACCATGGGACCGAGCGGCGCAGGCGTGCCACGACGGCGGAGGCACCCACGCGAGAGGCCGAGGGGCCGGCGTAGGACAACGAGGCGAGAACTCCCGCGACGTTGCGCGGGCCAAACGGCATATCCATGGCCTCAGTCTAGCCCGGCGAGGCCATCCTCGAAGGCGTCCAGGCGGCCGCGCGTGGCGTAGGCGCCCTCGGTGACGTTGTCGTGACCGATCGACACGAGGAGGACGCGCCCGCTCTTCGTCATGACGGAGCCGGACAGGGAGGTGACCTCCTGGAGAGCACCGGTCTTGGCCTGGACGTTGCCGGCCGCCGGTTCCTCGGTCATGCGCTTCGAGAGGGTGCCTACCAGGCCCGCCCACGGCAGGAGGCGCATCGTGTTCGCCTCGGTGCCCGTGCCCTCGTACGAGGCCTTGAGGACACCGACGAGGGTGTTCGCGCTGATCTTGTCGTTGCTGGACAGGCCTGAGCAGTCCTCGAGGGACAGGCCCTCCGTGGGGATCCCAGCCTCAGTCAGGGTCTTGCGCACCGTCTCGGTGGCACCCTCGTAGGTGGAGGGCGCACCCGCCGCGCGCGCAGCGAAACGGCAGTACTGGTCGGCGAGGGTGTTATCCGAGTGGGCGAGCATCCAGCGCAGCTGCTCCCCCATGGTCGCCGAGTGCACCGAGGCAATGGCTCCGGCTCCCGCCGGGGCGTCCCCCGCCTCGCCGAGGGTCACGGAAATCCCCTCCGCACCGAGAGCCTGGGAGAAGACCTCAGCGACGCGACCCGGGGCGTCCGAGTAGAAGGCGTTGGCACCCTCGTAGGTGCGTCCCGCGTCGATCGCCATGGGGCCGACGTGGCCCTCGTAGGCGCCGACTTCCTGCGCGTCCCACGAGGACAGGTGCGAGGCTCCTTCGAAGAGGGTGCCTCGCCAGTTCAGCGTCACGGAGGTAATACCGCGTTCGCTCAGGGCAGCCGCCGTGTCCTTCGCGAGGGTCTGCAGGCCCGCGCGGCCCGAGACCTCGACCTCGTCGGAGGTACCGCTCCCCAGGAGTAGGTCGCCCTCCGATTCCAGGTAGAGGGTCTGGTTGTCGGCGCCCAGGAGCGCACTGGTCGCCAGCGTCGTCGTCGGATCCAGGTGGTGCAGAGCCGAGAATGCCGCGAGGGTCTTCGTCGTCGAGGCCGGCGTGTGAGGGGTGGCAGCGGCCGCGTCCAGGAGGACCTCGCCGGTCTGCGCGTCCACGACCGTGCCCCACGCCGTGTACCCGCCCTCGGCAGCGGCTGCCGCGACCGGAGCCCACAGCGCCTGAACATCCTCTGCCGAAACCGGGTTCCCGGCACCCTTCGCGTTACCGGAAATCGTTGCAGCTTCAAGCGTCGAGGCCGTGGGTGCGTCCGCCGGAGTGGCCGTCTGCGTCGAACAGCCGGCACCCACCAGCGCCGCCGTCGCCACGAGTGCGGCGCTAGCGCTTACAATGGCCCCCATAGACGTGCGATGCATGGATTTCCCTTCGTGGTTACTTCGGTACCTACAGTACCTGTCCATGCGCCGACACAACCAACTGGACCCCCGAGTTTCGGGGCTAACGAGGAAGGCGCGGCCATGGAATTTGACGTGACCATCGAGATCCCCAAGGGGAACCGAAACAAGTACGAGATCGACCACGTAACGGGCCGCATCCGCCTGGACCGTATGCTCTTCACGTCGACCCGCTACCCGGATGACTACGGCTTCATCGACGACACCCTGGGCGAGGACGGCGACCCGCTGGACGCCCTGGTGCTCCTCGAAGAGCCCACGTTTCCCGGCTGCGTGATCCGCTGCCGCGCGCTCGGCATGTTCCGCATGCGCGACGAGAAGGGCGGCGACGACAAGGTCCTGTGCGTTCCCGCCTCCGACCAGCGCGCCTCCTGGCGTACCGAGATCGACGACGTGTCGGAGTTCCACCGCCTGGAAATCCAGCACTTCTTCGAGGTCTACAAGGACCTCGAGCCCGGCAAGAGCGTCGAGGGCGCCCACTGGGTGGGCCGCGAAGAGGCCGAGGCCGAGATTCGCCGCTCCTACGAGCGCCTGAAGGAGCACGAGGGCGAGCACTGAGCTCATAGCTTTCGACAGGGGCCGCGCGGACTTGCGTCTGCGCGGCCCCTTTAATTCGCACGCTAACCCGATAGGTGGTGGCATGGGCGGGCTGCCCACCATGCCACCAGTAGGGTTTAGCTGCGCATTGAAGGGTTAACACT
>CALBAF010000057.1 GCA_937926415.1 uncultured Actinomyces sp. | reverse complement strand
CACCCGCGACACCCGTCGCGGGTGCCACCCAGGCTTGCACACTGCAGCAAGACCGTGCACATGCCACCTAATACGATGCCTTCGAGCCCACACCCGCGAAAAAGTTCGTCCAGCACGCGGTCGTTTCTGGCATTTCCGCGAAAAAGTTCGCCCAGCGCGCCTGAAAACAGCGTTTTTTGGGTATTTTGGGCTTGCAGGGCGAACTTTTTCGCGCAGAAGCTGCTCACCGCATGGCGAGATGAAACCGTCAACACCAATCCGAGGACCTCAGCGCGCTTGCGTGAAACCCGTGACTCCTTTGCTCACCAAGATAGCGCCGAAAACGGGTGTTTCTGCCTCGCAATGGTGCCGTCGGTTTCACCGGAGACAGAGCACGCACCAGCAAAGGTGTTGACGGTTTCACGAGAGCCGACGCGCCGAACGCTACTCAACGCTGGATGTCTACGAGGCCTCGTCGGGCGTGGTGAGAATGCACAGCCATGTCCTGAGTGTGCGATAACAGTGGATGTCGTACCAATGCAGCGGGTATCCCTAGAAGTGTGAAGAGGTTGTTTCGCGAGTTCAGACGCTATCCAACTTCACCCCTGCAGGTCAGTTTTCAAACAATGGTGAGGCGTCAATAAACAACCGTCCACACGGTTTATACACAACTGTGTATACCGCTGTGGATAAATACGGGGTTGCATTGCAGCTGATGGGCCATTTTACGTGTTTTTTGTGACGGAGCACCCTGATTCCCGACGTATAACCAGATGGTTGGACAAATTTTATCCGACCGCACAATATGCTCCCATCAGCGCCACTGAGCTACTCAAATTGTCGAAGCTCACAAACAACAAACCCGCGACCATCAGGTTGCGGGTGACACGTGAACCTACATGGAAAGGTTGAGAACTGTGGCTCGGCCACGCACCTGATACACCATCCCCTTGTCCAACCGGCGCTCCATCACCAGACCTCCGACGTATCGCTTGGCACCCGTCAGCATTCGATACGATTGGCCACGACGACAAGACTGCATGAACACAACACTCCGCGCCCGGGTTTGGGTGGACCCCTTCCTTGATCGAGAGCAGCAGCCGATAACCCTCCCACCCTTCGCCACCGCGATCGCCGGCAAACTCCTGCACTGACCCCTCTCAAGGACTATCCATGACCACACTAATCTGGCTTCGCGATGATCTCCGTCTGGCTGACCACCCGGCCCTGACGGCCGCCTGCTCGGCAGCACATGGACCAGTGGTGGCACTGTGGATCCACGAAACCCGCAGGACCGATGAAGACAACAACCGGCACGGCCCACGCCCGCTCGGTGCGGCCACTCGGTGGTGGTACCACCGCAGCCTGCAACAGCTGGCGCCGCGGCTCGCCGACCTGGGCATTCCACTCGTCTTTGCCCAGGGTGATGCCGCAAACGTCATGCGCCGAGTCGTGGACACCTTGCAACCTACCTCCGTGCACTGGACACGCCGCTATGCCCCGGCAGCCTGCCGATTGGACGCTGCCATCAAGCAGGAGTTGAAATCTCGCACCGACGTGCACAGCCATCCCGGCAGCCTGCTCGCCGAACCCTGGCTGATGCAGACGGTCAACGGCTCCCACTACCAAGTTTTTACTCCGTTCAGCTACGCCGTAGCCGACCTGCCCCTCGGTCCGCTCCTGCCCGTGCCCTCACCGGTCGGCGAGCCGGACGGTGCGGCCACAGCCCTCGCCTCGTTGCGGAAGGACGGCGTCCTCCAGGACCTAGAGGACCTTGGCTTGCTCGACGACGGCCCCGCCTGGTGGGAAGACACCCTCGCACAGCACTGGGAGCCCGGTGAATTGGCGGCCCGGCAGCAGCTCGACGCCATCGACAGCTGGTTGCCCGGCTATGCCACACACCGTGACCTGCCCGGGGAGGAAACATCCACCAGCAGGATTTCGCCGAGGCTGCGGTGCGGAGAATTGTCGCCGCGCCAAGCCGTGATCGCAGCCCGTAGCAGCACAGCCGCGGGCGAGGATATCGCCGCTTGGACCCGGCAACTCTACTGGCGCGAGTTCTGCTGGCACCTGCTCCACCACCGCGAATATCTCGAGGACACCCCCATGCGTCCAGCTTTCGCCCAATTCCCCTATTGTCCCGACGACCACCTGGCGCGGGCCTGGCGACAGGGCCGCACCGGCATCGACCTCGTCGACGCCGGAATGCGGCAACTATGGCACAGCGGCTGGATGCACAACCGGGTGCGCATGGTCGCGGCATCGCTGTTCACCAAGAACATGCTCCAGCCCTGGCAAGACGGCGAGCAGTGGTTCTGGGAGACTCTCGTAGACGCAGACGAGGCCAACAATCCTGTCTCTTGGCAGTGGGTGGCCGGCAGCGGCGCGGACGCTGCGCCCTACTTCCGCATCTTCAACCCTGATCTCCAGCGCACCCGCTTCGACCCGCACAGTCGCTATGTCAAGCGCTGGATCCCGGAAGGACTCGCTCGGCCTCCCGTGCCCGTCGTCGACCTGGCCGAGTCACGACGCGAGGCGCTCGCCGCTTACGAGCAAATACGTGCAACATCGGCATCCCATGCCAGGCCGCAACGTGGTTGAGGTGAGTATGCACGAGATGACGCCGACGCCAGAGTCCCCCTCACCAACGCCCTAGCACGGGCCGGGCCTAAGACAGCAAAAAGGCCCGAACCGAAACCATCCATGATGGCAAGGGTTCGAACCTTGTACGTAGAGTGGAGCTAACGGGACTCGAACCCGTAACCCCCTGCTTGCAAAGCAGGTGCGCTA
>CALBAF010000056.1 GCA_937926415.1 uncultured Actinomyces sp. | reverse complement strand
CGGCATCAGAACGCCAGCGTCGAAGCGATGCGATTGACGCGGTGATGACGGCCCGACGTCAGCGCGTCGATCGGCCGCTCGCCCAGCTCGTCCTGAACGGCATACAGCCAAGCCACCGATTCCTCGGGCGTGAAGCCGTCGTCGGCGAGCAGCGTGAGCGTGCCCTGCAGGAACGGCAGGGGCTCCCACCCGTTCTCGCCCTTGACGATCGCTTCCTGCGGGACGCCGCGCACCCCGGCGCCGTCGCGCGCTTCGATGAGCACACGATCACGGATGAGCTGCTTGAGGCGGCGCTCCTCGATGCCGAGAAGACGGCACACCTCGTCGGTGGAGAGCACGGTGGTATCAACACTGGTCATGAGCGCAAGACTACCGCATACATGCGCCGCACCGACGCGGGCACTTCCGATGATTTCGCGAAAACTCCCATAGAATCAAGCGAGTGAGCGATGAACAGACATTCGACCAGACGGACCCGCTGATCGGCCTCCTCGTCGACGAACGGTACCGAGTGACGCGCAGGCTGGCGCGTGGCGGCATGGCCACCGTGTACATTGCGCAGGATGAACGCCTTGATCGCCCCGTCGCTCTGAAGGTTATGCACCCTCACCTGGCGGACTCCCAGGACTTTGTTGCCCGCTTCCGACGCGAGGCACGCTCCGCCGCGCGCATCGTGCACCCCGGTGTTGTCTCCGTGTTCGACCAGGGAGTGGTCACCGGCCAGGGCTTCTTGGTCATGGAACTCATCGACGGCACGAATCTGCGCCAGCTGCTGCGCGCTCAGGGCGCTTTCACGATCCCGCAGGCGCTGCGCTATACGACGGACATCCTCGAGGCGCTGCGGGCCGCTCACCGAGTCGGCGTCGTTCACCGCGACGTCAAGCCCGAGAACATTCTCGTTCCGACCGACGGTCCGGCGAAAGTGACCGACTTCGGCCTCGCACGCGCAGCTTCTGAGGTCTCCATGTCTTCGACAGGCAACATGCTCGGAACGGTTGCCTACATCGCCCCGGAGATCGCGACGAAGGCTCAGGCCGATGCGCGCTCGGACATCTATTCGGTCGGCATCATGCTCTACGAGATGCTCACGGGCACGGTCCCCTGGGCCGGCGAGTCGCCCCTGCAGATCGCTACGCACCACGTGTCCGACGACGTGCCCAGCCCGTCCGAGGCCCAGCCGTGGATTCCCCGTGAGATCGACGACCTCGTCGCAGCCCTCACCGCCCGCGACCCCGCCTC
>CALBAF010000055.1 GCA_937926415.1 uncultured Actinomyces sp. | reverse complement strand
CGAGAAGTGCGGTGTCCCCCGGCAGCCTCACCTGCCCTCCCTCCCCCACCCGCACGCAGGGCATCCCCTCGGGCACGGGAGCAGACACGGAGGCGAGGATCAACGAGGCCTGGGCAGGTTGAGAGCACACGCGCGCTCCCGCGAGCACCGCGGCGTCGCGCGCCCCATCGAGGTCGGGCGGGGCGAGGCCGACGAGAGCAACGGTTCCTCGAGGTGGGGTGACGTGGGCGTTCATAGGACGACGATGCGCCCGAGCTGGTTACCCCGTCCACCCGCGTGCGTGCCCCTGTGGACAACGCCGACCCAAGGTGCCACGCTGTGCATAGAGGGGTCCGATGGAGGACCCCTGTGGATTGATCCGACGCTGGAGTAGACGCAATGGTACGCGCGGCCTTTTTTGACCTGGATAAGACGATTCTGGACACGTCCTCGAACGTAGCCCTGTCCGGTCCCTTCATCGAGGCGGGCCTCATGAACCGTCGCACCGCGCTCACGTCGGTCCTGGTTCAGCTGCCCTACCTGCTCGCGGGAGCGGACGAGTCTCGCATGGAGCAGATGGCGCAGGCGCTGGGTCGCATGGGGCGCGGGTGGAACGCCGCGTTCCTGGAGGCCACGGTCGAGGACGCGCTCGAGCGCACGATTCAGCCCGTCTGCTACGCACAGGCACTGGCACGCATCGAGGCGCACAAGCGCGCCGGCGACGTCGTCGTGATCGCGTCGGCCTCAGTCGAGCAGGTGGTGCGCCCGATCGCCAAGATGCTGGGAGCGGACGATGTCCTGGCCTCTCGCGCGGAGGTCGACGACGACGGGTGCTTCACGGGCGAGATCACGCACTTCAACCAGGCGCAGGGCAAGGCCGACGCCTGCGAGGCCCTCGCTCGCTCGCGCGGCTGGGATCTGTTAGAGTGCTCGGCCTACTCGGATTCGGTGTCGGACGCGCCGCTCCTGCGCCTCGTTGGCCACCCCTACGCGGTCAACCCGGACCGCGGTCTGCGCGAGATGGCGCAGCGGGAAGGCTGGCCAACGCTCACGTTCACGTCCACGGTGCGCATCCTCCCGCACGAGGTCCCCACACCCGCGAAGGTCGCGGTGCCCTTCATCGCGGGCATCGCGGTA
>CALBAF010000054.1 GCA_937926415.1 uncultured Actinomyces sp. | reverse complement strand
GCGCTCGGTTCGTTCGCGGTGGCCGGGGTTGCGGGCCTCGCACTGGTTGCTGTGTCAGGCACCTGGTGGCTGATCGCTGCGGGCGCCGCGGCGGTCGTGGCCGCGTGGTTCTACACGGGCGGTAAGCACCCGTATGCGTACATGGGCATCGGCCTTTCCGAGCTGATGGTCTTCGTGTTCTTCGGCCTCCTCGCGTGCGTAGGCACGACGTGGACGCAGGTGCAGTCGGCCCCGTGGTGGCTGTGGATGAGCGCGTCGGCGCTGGGCCTCCTGTCGGTGGCACTGCTGATGGCCAATAACATCCGAGATATTCCGACAGACCGCGAGTCGGGCAAGATGACGGCGGCCGTGCGCCTGGGCGATCGCCCGTCTCGCTGGGTGTTTGCGGCGTGCGCGTGGCTTCCGGTCGTCCTCATCATCGCGCTGGGCGTTGCGGTGGGGCTTCACCCCTTCGCGATGGGTGCGCTGGGCGTGGGCGCGGGAGCATGGGCGGCCGGCGTAAGCCTCCCGGTCCTTACCGGCGCCTCAGGCCGCGATCTCATTGCGGTGCTGCGCAACACCGGTTTTTTCACGCTCTCGTGGAGTATCCTCGCGGCCGTTGCCCTCGTGATTTCCTAGGTTTTCATGGACGAGGCCGGGGATCCGCATGCTGCTAAGGCCTCGCTGGACGCTGAAAAACTACCATCTGTCAGATAGGATGACCTACAGCACTACTCACCGTTTAGCGGAGGCCACGATGAGCAATGATTCCTACACGCCGGGCGAGCACGCCCCGATGGGCGAGGCCGCCCTGGGTCCGGTGATGAAGCCGTGAACTGGACAGACATTCAGCAATGGGATTCTGCGCCGCTTCAACGTTACGCGGTCAGTTGCGAGCGCAAGCAGCGTCAAATGCGGTCAGCAGCTGATTTTCTTGCGACCAATATCGGGGGCCTGATCAGCTCCGGACAAACCGTTCAGGCGGCACAGGAAGCCTTAAACAAGCAGCTCGCAGCCATCGAACTGAAAGTGAATCACCTGATCAGCACCGCCGAGATCTGCAGCGCTGGAGTGCAGGGGATCAACGAGGTTCGAGCGAACGTTGAGGATGCTCTGCAACTGGCCAACACATGGCGCACGACCATCGATTCAGTTGGCAACGTGTCAATAGATAGGAGTCAAGTCAAGCAGCTCCTGAAGGAAGGGCGCAGCTTCACTGAAATTTCGGAGATGGTGGGGCGGATACAGGAGCGAGTAAACAAAGCACTGAAGCAAGCACAGGCTCTCGTCAACTCTCTCTCACAGAAGATCTCATCCCTGAGCGCAGGG
This sequence comes from uncultured Actinomyces sp., assembly GCA_937926415.1. Classification (GTDB taxonomy): domain Bacteria; phylum Actinomycetota; class Actinomycetes; order Actinomycetales; family Actinomycetaceae; genus Pauljensenia. Next base: position 3,520 of record CALBAF010000054.1, on the reverse strand, counting down.
ACGTTCGATAATGGTGTGAATTACTCCGCCAGAATCAAGGTACCTCCCACGCTTCCCCCTGCCGGAACCTCTGCGCAGGAAGTCGCATCCTGGTGGAGTTCTTTGTCTGACGAGGAGAAACAGCGGATGATCATCGAGCACGCCGACGTGATCGGCAACCTCGAGGGCGTCGACTACACGTCGCGCAATCAAGCAAATCGCATCATGTTGCCCATCCGCCGCAAGGAAGTTGAGAGAGAAGCAGCACGCTACGAACAGACTCTCGGCCCTCACCCAACAGAGGAGCAACGCGCGGAGATGGATCGACTCCGCAATCGTGTTCGCGCAATTAGGCAGATCGAAAATACGCTGGCGAAGGAGGACACCGACAGGGTACCCCGCTACCTCATGTCCCTCGACACCTCCGGAGCGAATGTCCTCGCGGCAATCTCCCAGAATAACCCCGACGATGCTGACCACATCGGCGTTATCGTGCCCGGCATGTCGACCAGCGTCGCAGGTAACAGCGAAGGTGGTTCCATCCTCGATTACGACGATCACGCCACAGTCATGCGAGAAGCAGCGAAAGAAGCAGCAAAGCCCGGCGAAAAGGTCGCGATGGTCGAGTTCTTTGGATACGACGCTCCCCCATCTGTGATGGAAGCATCCACTCCCATTATGGCCGCCTTTGGCGCACACAGGCTCGCCAGTTTCCTGAACGGTATCGACGCAGTGCGAGAGCACGGGGCCGGCGACGCACACATCACTGTCGCCGCCCATTCGTACGGCTCAACTACCGCCGGTATGGCGGCAACACTTGTCGGAGAAGGTGTCATCGACGACCTGGTTCAATTCGGCTCGCCCGGCTCGGGCGTCCAGGACGTGGGTGAGTTCCACGTTCCCGAAGGACACGTCTATGTGAGCGCTGCTCCCTACCTTCACGATGTGGTCCAGGGCATCGGACCGGATGATTTGTTCGGGAAGAACCCCGACACAATGGAGGGGTACAAGCACCTTTCCGGTGATGTCGGTCCCGCTCCAAGTTCCTACGAGCCTTGGGACCTACATAGCGCCTACTTCCATAAGGGCACCGAGGCGAATAAACACATTGCCAGCGTCATCGGAGGGAATCCGAAGGTATGAGAAAGCTCGTCGCGGTCCCTCTCACGTTTTTGTCATTCATCCTGTGCGCCGCATGTGCACCGTTTTTTGGAGGACTCATGCAGTCACCCGCCCCCCAGGTAAAGTCCGTCGAGGCATTCCAGCGCGACCTTGAGCCCACCATCATTGCCGCGCGCAACGAGCTCGTCACCGCCAAGAACTTCATTGGTTACGTAAACAGTGACTTCATCGGCAGTTTCAGGTCCGCCGAGGGCCCGCAGTATTCCGTCCACACTCGCCTGTATTACTTCACCGACATGGACACGGACCATATCCGTGACACCTACAACAAGCACCTCCTCCCCCTCGGATTTGAGCTATCCGAGGAACGATGGACCTCCAACGGAGTGGATATTGTCCAGTTCCTCTGGACCAACGAGGAGTACCACGCCGCGGTCTCCGCGACGACACGACTGGGCGAGCAAACCTCTACCCGCTACTACACGGTCGGCACCCCCTCGGACGGATCCAACGGTGATCCCATGCAGATGATCGACCAGCCCGGGCGCACCCCCGACTGGTTCGACCCCTCCCTTCCCCCCGCAGACCAGAAATGACACAACAAGCACCCACACACCGACGAGCACGTCCTCTCACGTTCCTCGCCTGCGCCCTCCTGGCGCTGTGCACGGCCTCGTGCGCACCGTTTTTTGGAGGATCCATGAACCCGTTTAGCCCCCAGGTGAAGTCCGTCGAGGCCTTCCAGCGCGACCTCGAGCCCGCCATCATCGCCGCGCGCAACGAGCTCGTCACCGCCGAAAACTTCATGGCATACAAGGACAGCTATTCGATCGGCACTTATGACGAAGATGGCAAGACCATCTGCTCGTTCCATTCGCGCATGTTCTTCTTTACCGAGCTGAACACGGACCTCATCCGCGACACCTACAACAGGCACTTGCTGCCCCTCGGATTCGAGCTCTCCGAAGATCGCTGGACCTCCGGTGGAGTTGAGATCGTTGACTACGTGTGGACTAACGAGGAATACCACGCCGCGGTCTCCGCGACGACACGACTGGGCGAGCAAACCTCCACCTACTACTACACGCAGGGCACTCCAACGGACGGGTCCACTGGTAACCCGCCGCAGATGATCGACCAGCCCGGGCGTATCCCCGACTGGTTCGACCCCAACCTTCCGCCCTCAGGACAGGGATGATGCAACGAGCAACCAAACTCCTGGGAGCACGTCCTCTCACCTTCCTCGCCTGCGCCCTCCTGGCGCTGTGCACGGCCTCGTGCGCAGTGCTGTACGGGGGCCGTCCCGGCGATGACCCCTGGAATGCGCAGACCAGACAAAAGGCACAGAAGATGCACTCGATTGAGGAATTCCAACGGGACATCGAGCCAACGATCATTGACGCACGTAACGAATTCGTCAACGGCCGCAATATCCTCGCATACAGTTCAAGAGACCACATCCACGACGGCGACTACGCGGGTACGACCCTGTACATCCTCGGTTCCGCGCAGTATTTCTTCGAGGAGCGCGACGCCGACAAAGTCCGGTCAATCCTCAATGACCGCCTCACCCCTCTCGGATTTACGATGTGGGAAAAAGAGAACAACGGAAATCGCGGCAGAACGACGACGATGGTCTGGCATCACGAAAAATACGGGGCGACCGTCAGTGTCCTTATCGCCGCCGATGACGGCTACAGTGCGTTCCATTACGGAACGGAACATTTGAGGAGCGACGGATCCACCGCCAATCCGAAAGAGCTCTTCAACACCCCCGGCCGGGTTCCTGATGGTTTTGATCCGGACACTGTCCCGAAGAGGTAATCAGCGCGCCGACCTCCCAGGACTACTCGCGGGGTGAGCTCGGGCCGCCATGAGCTACGGCGTCACCCCTCCTCGGCCTCAGCGCCCGCGGCGGTACAGGTACTCGTGCAGCCAGTCGCCGCCGATACCGATCGCTGCGGCAACGACGCAGACGAGGGCGATGACCCGGAATTCGCCCGACGCGAGCCACGGGGTAAAGACGCCGATGCCAATCGCGGCGCTGCCCTGCATAGCGAGGTCGTTCATGGCAACGGCTCGCCCGTTCTGTCCGGGCGCAACAGTCGCGAACACGGTGTCGTAAATGGGCGTGAACAGGGCGCCGAAGCCCGCGTAGATGAAGCACATGGCGGCAGTAATGACCCACGGCCCCATGCTCATGCACAGCGCGAGGAGGGCGGTCCCCGTGAGGATGAGAGTTACGCACGCGCGCACGGTGCGCCCGCGCCCGATGCGGGACATGACGGCTCCCGATGTCATGGCGGCGGCGAGGGCCACGCAGTAGGCGGGCAGGAGGCGCACCGACACCTGGGCGGGCGTAAGCCCGTAGTTGGCGGCGCCGATGCCGTTCATAAGGGGCGCGACCGTGAAGTTCATG
>CALBAF010000053.1 GCA_937926415.1 uncultured Actinomyces sp. | reverse complement strand
CGATCGTCGTCGCAGAGGAAGGAGACACCTCCGTCGACGAGTTCGCCGAGGTCGTCTTCCGCGTGCCCCCCGTGCCGACCCTGTACGCGCCGCTCCTGACCGTCGTGCCGCTGCAGATCTTCGCCTGCGAGCTCGCCGCCGTGAAGGGCCTCGACGTTGACCAGCCGCGCAACCTCGCCAAGTCCGTGACGGTGGAGTGATCCGCCGGCGCGGGGCTGGTGCCTCGTGAGCGTTCACGGGCCTCGTTCCTCATTCGGGACGAGGCCCGTGCTGCATCCGCGGGCGCTGTGATGTCGTCGCGCAAGCGACCACCCCGGGTGTGTGCCTCGCCGCCGTGTTGGTAGCCTCTTCCCCCTTACCCGCTGCCCTGCGAGGGCCGGCACATGTGGGAGAATGACCCCATGTTGATTCTGGACGGTCGCGCCCTGTCTTTCGCTGAGGCGCGAGACATTGAACGTCGGCACGTGGAAGCCGCCGCGGCGGAAGGGGACCCCGACCGCTACATGCGCCAGGTCGCTGAGAAAGTGGCCGACCAGGTCCGTTACCTCTGCGGACCTGAGGCGTGGCTGTGGGACCTGCCGGCCACGACGGCTGTCACCCGGCTGGGGGAAGGCCTTGGCATCGACGAGGCGGCCGCCCACATCGAAGACATGGATGCCTGCCTCGTCGCCTTTGTCGGCGGCGGTGACAACGGCGGGGATGCCCTCTACACCTGTGCGATGATGGCGGAGAGGGGAAAGGTCGTCACTGCCTTCCTGCTCAAGCCCAACTGTCACGCGCGGGCCCTGGAGGCAGCCCGGGAAGCCGGTGTCGGCATCGTCGAGCTGTCGGGCCGCTCCCTGCGTTCCCTTGAGGGGACCCCCGAATGGAACACCATCTGCGGGGCGCGCGTATGGATCGACGGGATCGTCGGCATCGGCGCTCGGGGCCCCCTCGCGGGCGAGCTCGCGGAGACGGTGACGTGCCTGAACGAGGAGCTGCGCGCCCACCCCAAGAAAGTCATCGCAATCGACGTGCCCTCCGGCCTGACCGACGACGATGGCCACGTCGCTGGACCGATCCTGCGCGCCACCCACACACTCGCGGTGGGTGCCTACAAGCGCGCCCAGATCCTGCCTCCCGCCGTCGAATACTGCGGCCAGCTGCGCATGATAGGCATGTACTGGAGTGGGGCGCACACGGACACGACCCCCGACGCTGAGGGGAGAATCGGCGCGGGCGACCTTTACTACTACGACAGCGACGAGCGTGCCGCGGCCGCCGTTCCCATCCCCGCCTTCGCCGACGACAAGTACGCGCGTGGCGTCGTCGGCCTCGTCGCGGGATCCGATACCTATCCGGGCGCGGGTATTCTCGCTACGCGCGGGGCGCTCGCTGCGGGCGTGGGCATGGTGCGCCTGAATTCCACGAGGCGTGTCCAGGACCTCGTGCTTGCCGCCGAGCCGGGTGTCGTCATGGTGGGCGGGCGTATCCAGTCCGCCCTCATCGGCCCCGGCCTGGACGAGGACCGCCGTGAGGACGCGCTCGAGCTC
>CALBAF010000052.1 GCA_937926415.1 uncultured Actinomyces sp. | reverse complement strand
CCAAATCTAACCCCCGCGACACGCCGAGCCAGACACACATTTTGACCCTTAACCCCCCCTCGCGCCCACATACAAGGGTGCCCCGCCTGCGACAGGCGGGGCACCCCACGTTGTTGATGCGAGCCTACGCGGCTCGCTCCCTCCTCACGGAGGAGTCAGGCTCAGGCCTGGCCGTTCTGCGAACGGATGAACCACGCCTGCTGCTCGAAGCGACGGATGTAGTCGTTGAGGATGTCAGCGGAGGCGGAGTCCTCGGCGTCGACCTTCTCGTGCACGTCGCGCATGGTGCCGACGGTCGCGTTGATGGCGGCGACGGCGAGCTCCTCGGCGTCAGTGGTCTTGATGATCGTCTCGGGGACGGTCGGCAGGGTGTTGCGCTGGGCGACGACCTCGGGCAGGCCATTGGGGACGACCTGGAGGGCGCGCATGCGCTCGGCGATCTCGTCGGAAGCCTCGCGGGCGATGTCCACGACCGTGTCGAGGTAGAGGTGCAGCGAGCGGAAGCCCTCGCCGGTGATGTTCCAGTGCAGCTGCTTGCCCACGAGGGACAGAGCGGTCACGTCGGTGAGGACCTTCTGCAGGTTGCCTGCGAGAACGTCGGAAGCCTTGAAGCCGGTGGACTCAACGGTCATGTTGTTTCTCCTATGCATGTGTATTCGGTACGGGGCTCACCCTTGTGGGGCCGTGCCCTTCAGACACATCTATCTTGGTCCTTTAGTCCCGCGATTTCTAGTGCTAACAGCCCTTTAGTCAAATGTTTCACTATCTCGTTGCTGTTAGGGAATATTCCTCGGATTTCAGCGTTTTAACATCATTGACTTTTTCATTTTTCGACTCAGGTTCGCCTAACCAATCTTGCCCGAGGGTGCCTTTTCCCGCGCGCTGGCCTGCCAGCATGTGGGCCTCGGGATCGGCAGGAGCGCGACGGAGCAACGCGCCGATATGCAAGCGGGGCTTCATCAAACACCTCTTGCGCGCACGCAGGCCCGATGAGATGCGCGTGGGTCCACCTAGTGGCGTGTGGGCCCTCTCATCCGCACGTTAACCCGTTAGGTAGCTGCGTGGGCGGGCTACCCACCATGCCACCAATAGGGTTTAGCTGCGCATTGAAGGGTTAACACTGCCAGCACAAGGGCCAGACTGCTACCACTGCACTGCCCCACACAACCTATTTCGCCGCAGCACGACCAGTCTTCACGAAGCAGCTCCCACGCGGGTTCCCTAACCCGCATGCGGATCCTCAAGTTGTATCGGGACCATGATGTCGCGCACGAGCCCTCCAGCTCGCACGTTAACCCGCCTCATGGAGCGTGGGCAGCCGCGCCCAGCTTCCACTAGGTGGGTTTAGCTGCTCATTTTTCCTCAATTTTCTCGGAGAACTCACTGGTTCTACTCTGCTCTTGTGATGACTTGGAATTATAGCCTGCCTTATATATCCATATAATTCCAACGAGACTTTGCACGCTAAACACAGCTACCGGAATAAGTGCAGAAATAGTCTCATGGTAGATTCCTTGAAGGATAAAGAGTAAACCTGAATCTGCATAAGCAACGGCTAGGCAAAAGAGTGGCACTGAACCTGCTCGTTGAACCTGATACCAGGACGACTCCGACTCTGATGCTGCCTTCGTCCTGATTCCCGCCCACATATTCGGAGGCAACTTGCCATTTCGCATCGCTCGCGCGAGACCAGCCAAGCAGAAAGCGGCAACAAACGTTAAGAGTCCTAGACCAAATGAGATGAGTCCATCCATCATGATCAGTCCCCTCCAGACTTAGCTTCGTTGCTAGGTAGAACCGTCATATAGCATGATTCACAAGATATCAAGCGATTGATGCCTCTACATGCTGAGCTGTGCACAACAAGAGATTGAGGCGCATGTTCGGGGGGTGACGCGCGAACAGCACACCACGACAGCGATCGATTCCGCCAAAGTGCAGACCCATTCAGCCGAAACAGTCGTATTTGGACTCTTTTCACCGAATGGGTCTGCAGTTTGGCCACGACACCACCACAAACTGCGAGATCACCACCACCAATCGGGGGAATGACGCCATCCAAAGCTCCGACACGCCGGCGACACGCCGTTAGGGGGCTCCGCATGGCGCAAACCCCCATCGCAGCCAGCCTGAAGTGCGCCGCGCTATAGCCAAGACCGGCGCAGGGCCAATTGGCGCGAAAAACTCACCCAGCACAACCCCTTCAGCGGCATTTCCGCGAAAAAGTTCGCCCAGCACACCAGAAAACACCAATTTTGGGCGATTATGACCCCGCAGGGCGAACTTTTTCGCGCACGGGACCCCGCCCATGGGGACTTTGAAACCGACATCACCACTGCGCGCCCCTGAACAGCGACCATTGAAACCACCATCACCTCTGCACCCGAAAAATGCACCAAAAACACCCCTTTCTCGCCCGCAAAGGCGACGGCGGTTTCAACCCCGCACAGGCACAAGCGCGCAAAGGCGATGGCGGTTTCAGACAACCGGGCCGCATGGCCAACAGAGCCTGACCACAGCGCCCGTGGGCGGCGGCTGGGCCAGTCCGCGGCACCCGTGGGCAATATCCGTTACAAACGTCGTCAAACCGGAGCAGTTTGAACCCCCTTGCGAGTGCTCATGTTACAAACGTCGTCAATCTGCGTCCAAAAACCTTGATTTTCGGCGAAAAAGCCATCGGATTGACGACGTTTGTAACAACGGATCAGAAATCTACACGAAAAACACCTCCGATTGACGACGTTTGTAACAACACGCATCGGGGCATCCCCAAATCTCAGCACGACGAAGCAGACCACATTAGAAGGACCGGAGGGTACGGCTGGGGTGCCCATGGGCGGCGGCAGGGCCTGGCCAGACAACGAGCCGACGCGCCGAACCATACGCAAGCACACTAGGCCCCACTGGTCTGGAGGGCGCCGGAGGGACCTGCCGCGGTGCCGGTGGGCGGTGGCGGGGCCTGGCCGGGCTTCGAGACGACGCGCCG
>CALBAF010000051.1 GCA_937926415.1 uncultured Actinomyces sp. | reverse complement strand
GGCGCTTGTCGTCGCGCGAGACGGTCTCGACGACGACGGGAGCGGGGGCCTCAACGGCAACCGGTGCGTCGCCGGCATCGTAGTTGGCAGGCTCGAAGAGGCGCTCGATGCGACGCATCGGGGTGAAGCGCCAGTCTTCCTCGCGGCCGTGGGGTACGGCAATATCGTCCAGGTTGAACGAGGTCGGACGGTCCGCGCGCGAGGGGTGCGCCTTTTCGGCGTCGGCCCCGTGCGAGTGGGCCTTGTTCATGGTCTCGACAATAGTGTTGGGGGTCGTCATCAGCCGACGGATCCTTCCATCTGCAGTTCAATGAGGCGGTTGAGCTCGAGGGCGTACTCCATCGGCAGCTCCTTGGCGATCGGCTCGACGAAGCCGCGCACGATCATCGCCATAGCCTCGTTCTCGTCGAGGCCTCGGCTCATGAGGTAGAAGAGCTGGTCGGCGCTCACCTTGGTGACGGTGGCCTCGTGACCCATTTCGACGTCATCGGTGCGCACGTCAACGTAGGGGTAGGTGTCGGTCCGCGAGATCTTGTCGACGAGCAGGGCGTCACAAAGCACGTTCGACTTGGAGTGACGGGCACGCGCGTTGACCTGGACGAGGCCGCGGTAGGACGTGCGGCCGCCACCGCGCGACACGGACTTGGACACGATCGACGACGAGGTGTGGGGCGCCATGTGCACCATCTTCGCGCCGGTATCCTGCTGCTGGCCGGGGCCGGCGAAGCCGATGGACAGCGTCTCGCCGCGGGCGTGCTCGCCCATGAGGAAGCAGGCCGGGTACTTCATGGTGATCGCAGCACCCATGTTGCCGTCGACCCATTCCATGGTGCCGCCCTCATCGACCATCGCACGCTGGGTGACCAGGTTGAGAACATTGGTCGACCAGTTCTGGATGGTCGTGTAGCGCACGCGAGCATCCTTCTTGACGAAGATCTCGATGACACCGGAGTGCAGCGAGTTCTCGTCGTAGATGGGGGCGGTGCAGCCCTCGACGTAGTGCACGTAGGAGCCCTCGTCGGCGATAATGAGCGTGCGCTCGAACTGACCCATCGCCGAGGTGTTGATGCGGAAGTAGGCCTGCAGCGGGATCGTCACATGGACGCCCTTGGGGACGTACACGAAGGAGCCACCGGACCAGGCGGCCGTGTTCAGCGCGGAGAACTTGTTGTCGCCCGCGGGCACGCACTTGCCGAAGTACTCCTCGAAAATCTCGGGGTATTCACGCAGGCCGGTGTCGGTATCGGTGAAGATGACGCCCTGACGCTCCAGGTCTTCCTGGATCTGCTGGTACACAACCTCGGACTCGTACTGAGCGGCGACGCCGGAGACCAGACGCGACTTCTCGGCCTCGGGGATGCCGAGGCGGTCGTAGGTGTCGCGGATTTCCTCGGGCAGGTCCTCCCAGTCGTTGACCTGGCGGTCCGTGGGACGCACATAGTACTTAAATGCATCGAAGTCCACGTGAGACAGGTCGGGGCCCCACGCCGGCATCGGCTTACGTTCGAACAGTTCCAGCGCCTTCAGGCGACGCTCCCGCATCCACTGCGGCTCGTCCTTCACCTCAGAAATGAAGCGAACAATTTCTTCGTTAATACCGGTGGGGACATCCTTCGAGTAGTCGTCGGAGTCGTGCCAACCGTATTCGTAACCGCCGATCGACTCGATGATCTCATCATCGGTCATTCGACGGTCATCAGCGCCCGAGGCGGGTGCCTGCGTCATAGTTGTGTCAACCTCTCGTTCTTAACCAAGTGCTACTTGCGTCGCACATTCCGCGCTCCGGGGCGGATCACGGGCATACCCACGGGAATGTGGGTGGTGCACACGTGTCCCCCGCCAGCGAGCGTGGACAGTCGTTGGACGTGGACATCGAGCAGCTTGCCAAAGGCAAGCGTCTCGGCGTCACACAGCTGCGGGAAATCTCCCGCGACATTTTGAATCGGGCAGTGGCCCTGGCACAGCTGGACGGCGAGCGTTCCACCGCCAATGTCGCGGACGGTGGCCGCGTAGCCGTCCTGCGTGAGCGCGTCGGCGAGGGCCTGCGCGCGAACACGCGGATCGGTCCCTGCGTCGCGGACGATCGGAGCATAGCGCCGCTCGATCTCACGTGAGCGTGCTGCAGCGAATGACTCAACGGCTTCTTCTCCGCCGAGCTGGCCGAGGTATCCGAGGGCCTTGGACGCAAGATCGGAATATCCGTCAGCGAGGTGAACGTGTGCCCGTTCGGTGGCGACGTAGTGACGCGCGGGGCGTCCGCGGCCACGCTTCGAAGGTGCCCCCGGCTCGTGTTCTGCGATCTCTTTGGAGTCCAGCAGCAGCGTGATGTGGCGGCGCACGGCAGCCGTCGTCAGCCCCAGGACCTTCGCAATCGAAGAGGCCGTGACAGGCCCCTTTTCGACGATGAGATCGAGCACCTGCTGTCGGGTAGTGGCGTCTGATTCTTCTGCCACGTGTCCTCCGCTCCGACGCTCCGTTACTGCGCCTCTGTGTGCTTTTCTCTGGGAATGAGTGTACGCCAATTTAGATAAATAGGCGTTGCGAAAAGCCGTCTGGAGTGTTGGACGGCCCACAAGTCTCGGGACTAAGGGCCTACGCACAGATCAGGGGCGAAGCCACGGGGATTCGGCGGGCCGCAAACCGGCCCAGCCTCGACCGCGTGCGGCGTGCGTCGCGAGGACACCGATGACCGCGGAGGGGTTGTGCAGACGTCCTTCCAGCACCATCGCGAGCGCGTCATCGAGACGCACCCAGGCATACTCCATCGTCGCTTCTTCGTCTTCACGGTCGAAAGGCGTTTCGGTGTCGCGGATTTCGCGAGCCAAGAAAATGCGGAGAGGCTCGGTCGAGCCGCCGGGTGAGGTGAAGTAGTCGACCAGAACGTCCCAGCGTCCAGCAGCAAGATCGGCTTCTTCGGCCAATTCGCGCTCGGCCGCGATCAGCGGGTCTTCCCCGGGGATGTCGAGCAGACCAGCCGGGATCTCCCACAGCGAGGCCCGCACGGGGTGGCGGTACTGACGCTCCAGAAGGATCTCTTCTGCCCCGCTTTCGCCGCGCATGACGACGACGGCGACGGCGCCCGGGTGGCGCGTGTATTCACGAACGACCGGTTCCTGGCCCTCGACGACAACGACGTGGTCCTTGACCATGTCGACAATACGGCCGCTCCACACGGTCTCGCTCGCGGTCACTGTATGGGGGGTGTGCTGGTCTTCGATCGCCACAGCCTCTTGGGGGGACAGGAAACGCATGGTCACGCTCTCATTCTCGTTCGTCGGTACGCCACTGAGTATAGGCCGGGATCTCGCGCGGCGGGGAATACGACGAGGCCCCAGCGGTCACCATGAACCACCGGGGCCTCGAAAAGGAACGTTGTGCCCTACTTGACGGAGGGAATCACCGACTGTGCGCCGGTGCCAACGCCGAATGCGCGGACGGTCGTCGCGGGACTCGACAGCGCGAGCGCCGTATCGACGGCGGCGAGGGTTGTGCCAACGGAGTCAACCGTCGTAACGATAACGCCGCTTGCGCGCACCTGAGAAATCATCGCGTCACGTGTGGAGGCGTCGCCAACGAGCACGCCATTGGTAGAACCGAGTGCCTGCCCCAGGCCAACCCACGCTTCCGAGCTCTGAGTCACAGCGGCGGGCGTGGCGGTGCTAGCCGCGGTGGCCTGTGCGCGCGGTCCAACTGCGACGATTGCGGTTGCGCCGCCGTTCGCGTCCTCGTCCACGGTCATGATTGGCGTGGACTCGTCGGTGAGAATCTGACGCAGCAGGTCGGTCTCAGCGCCGGTCGTCGTCAGAACCTGCACAATCGAATAGCCTACGACGCCGTCTGCACTAGCGGTCTTCGCAGCGCCCGACGCGAGATGCGACGCAAGGGTCGTCGACAGTGTCGTGCGGTACTGGCTCATCGAAGTGGAGTGCCAGTTGTCGGTGAGCGTCACGCGTCCCACGATGCTCGCGCCGGCATCGGTCAGCGTCGAGCGAATCGCGCTCACGTCGTCGTCCGATGCACCGGGCAGGACGACGAGGGCAACCTTGGCGGAGCTCAGAGAACCGGTCAACGTCGAGGAAGCAAGGGCCTTGAGACCCGCGGCCTCCGCATCGGCCTGGGCACTGAGCAGCGGGTCAGCTGCCGAAGTGGTCGTCGACGAGTTGACGCCCGCCTGGATGCGGCTCTGCAACGGGCCGGCCCCCAGAACAACGCCAACGGCTAGAGCGATGAAGATCCCGATGATCGAGACGACGTGGTAGCGGAAGTTAATCATTGGGGTCCTCCAACCGAGTGCATCAGCGAATCGAAGAATGAAGTAACGGGGTGCAGCAGGTCGTTGCCCCACGGAGTCGACCACAGGGCGACACCCATCAGGGCCACGGCGACCAGGGCCAGCAGGACAAGCGTCCAACCGCGCGGACGCGGGCGGAAGGTCGCCGCAACCGCCTGCGCACCGATCAGCCGCGAGCCGACTGCGAGGCGAGAGAAGAAGGCAGGGGCGACGAGTGCACGACCAGCGTCGACCAGTTCGTCCTCTCCATAGGACACGCCGGCAGTGACGACAGCGGGCGCCGTCGAATGTGCGGCGACAACGAGAGCCGCGTCGACAGAGGTGCCGGCCATCGAGATGCGATTGTAAACAACGCCCATACGGTCGAGCCGATCGGCTCCGGGGGCGAGACCGTCACCTCCCACTCGCACGATGAACGAACGAGCCTTTCGAATCGCCTTCTCGCTCATCAGCTCGGCGTCACCGACGACGAGGTCGAGAGACAATCGCGCCTTGAGGGCTATGTCGGCTCCACCGTCGACGGCAATCACGAAGGGGGCGGCCTCCGAACGCCAACGCGCGAGCTTACGTAGCTCCGCCGCAGTGTTGCTACCACCGGTCACGAGGAGAATCGGGCGCTTTGCGAGATCGGGTAGTTCGGGCACGTCAACGCCGCGCAGCACCGTGGCACCGTCTTTCGCGAGGTAGCCCTCGATCGAGGCGTCCACGGCGGCGAACAGCGCGCTGGAGTCCGCAACATCGACATCCAGGTCCTCCGCGGACACGACGGAGCCCGTCGCAACAACCGAGCCGTCGACGAGGACCTTCGAACCAGCGACAGTCACCTCTTGGCCCTCGCGCAGCGACATGATGTCCTGACCCAGGTCGTCGATGAGGGCGATACCGGCGTCGAGAATAAGGCGCGGCCCCAGGGCAGCTGCGCGTCCCGTCAGAGACGGCTGCGCGTTGAGAACGGCAACAGGGCCCGCGGCGACGAGCGCGGCAGCGCTCTCACGGTCCAAGTCCGCGACGTTAATGACGGCGATTTCGCCGCTTTCTAGGCGCGTCGCCAGGTGCTTGGGGCGGTCGTCGATACGGATCCGCCCGGAGCGCGCGCTCGATTCCTTTGGAAGTGTCTCACTCATCCCTGCGATTGTGACACGGCGGAGGCCAAGACTTGCGAAGCGTGGCGGCGCGCCGCAGCTGAGTGCGGATCCCCACCCATCATGCGGGTGAGTTCAGCCTCTCGTTCGTCTCCACTGACTTCGCGCACCTTCGTGGTGCCGTCGTTCTTTTCGATGAGGAGGTGCTGGTCGCCGAAAGCCGCGACCTGAGCAAGGTGCGTGACGACGATGACCTGACGTGACTGCGCGAGCTTCTTCAGGCGCGCCCCTACCTCGGTCGCTGTCTGTCCGCCAATCCCCGCGTCGATTTCGTCGAAGATGAAGGTCGACGAGGCCTCCGTACGGCCCAGCATCAACTCCAGCGCCAGCATGACACGGGACAGCTCACCGCCCGAGGCCCCCTGACCGAGGGGGCGGGCAGGCGCGTGCGGATGCGGTTGAAGGCGGAACAAGATGGTCTCACAACCGTTCGACGTCGGCTTCGTCGGCTCGCAATCGATGTGGAGCGTCGCGTCCGGCATCGACAGCGCGTGGAGTTCCTCGTTGACGCCCGCGGCCAACTCTTGGGCGAGGCGGGTACGGGAGTCAGTGACCCGGCGCCCGCACTCGAGCACCCTCTTCTGTGCAGCGGCAAGTTCGCGCTCGATAGTCTCAGGGTCAGATCCGGGCGAGGACAGTTCATCGACGCGATCGCGTGCTTCCTCGGCCCATGCGAGAATCCCCTCGATGTCCGCGGCGCGTCCGCGTAGCACGTCCTTGATGGCAGCGCGCCGCGCATGAATCTGCGCGAGTCGCTCCGGGTCCGCATCGAGCCGAGACAGGTAGGCGGAGATGTCATCGGCGAGAGCTTCGAGCTCTAGCACCTGGTTGCGCGCACGACCCACACACTCAGCCAGGGCCTCGTCGAATCGCGCTGCGTCGTCGAGCTGAGCGTAGGCATGACGGGCGGCCTCGACTGCGCCGGTAAAGTCACCCCGATCGTCACCCTTGAGATACCCCAAGGACACACCAACGAGCGCGCGCAGGTCCTCGACGTTCGTCAACCGGGCCGCCTCGCGGACGAGTTCTTCCTCCTCGCCGATAACCGGATCAAGTTCTTCGATCTGCCGAAGGGCGGCTCGCAGATCCTCCAGCTCCTCGGCACGTTCGCTCGCGTCACCGCGCAGCGAATCCAGGCGGTGCTTGACGTCAACGGCGTGGCGGAAAGCCGAGCGGTACTCCTCGAGCAAAGCCGCGTGGGGCTCGCCGCCAAACTGATCGAGGGCACGGCGTTGGGCCGCCTCCCCCGTCAGACGAATCTGGTCGGCCTGCCCGTGGATCGTCACCATGGATCCGACAATGTCCGTCAATACCGAGGCAGGCACGGGACGGGAACCGAGGTGGGCACGGGAACGACCTGCGGCACGCACCGAACGGCCGACGATCAGCTCGCCTCCTTCGACGAGGCCACCGCTGTCCTCAACGCGTGCTGCAACCTCTTCGTTCACCGTGAAGATACCGTCAACGGAAAGGCGCTCTGCGCCACTGCGCACGAGCGCCGCATCCGCGCGGGCACCGAGCAGCAGCTGCAGGCTCGAGAGCACCATCGTCTTACCGGCACCCGTTTCGCCGGTCACAACGATGAGCCCCGCCCCAAAATCGACGTGAGCGGACTCGATAACACCCAGATGCGAAATATCGAGCGACTCAATCACCGGGGACCATCCCTCCACCCGCGCACGGGAAGATTGAACTTACGAACAAGACGCGCGGAAAACGGCGTATCGTCAATGCGCACGAGCTGAACGGGCGAGGAACCGACGCGTGCACGGACCACTCCCCCGGCTGGAACAGTCATGCGTCGAAGTCCATCGCACCACATCTCCGGCGGCGTCCACATGTCGTCGAGGACAACGATCTCGACGCACGCGGAAGGACCGACGACGAGCGGCCGCGTGAAGAGCCCGTGAGCTGCCAGAGGGGCGACGACAATCGCTTCGGTATCGGGCCACACGACGGGTCCACCCGCCGAGAAAGAATAGGCAGTCGATCCCGTTGGAGTGGACAGGATCATTCCGTCAGCGCCGTAGGTCGACACTTCCTGTCCATCGACGACGAGAGCAAAGTGGACGGGATGAGCGACGTCGGTGTGCATGACGACTGCCTCGTTGAGAGCCCAGTCGTCAGCCTTCGAGCCGTCCGAGCGTTCCATCGTGACATCCAGCGTCATGCGACGCTCCACGGTGAAGTCGCCCTCCTGGATCGTACGGGCCAGGTCGCCAGTGCCTCTGTCGCCGAGTTCCGTCAGGAAACCCATGTGGCCGGCGTTGATGCCGAGCAGCGGGACGCCAAGCGCGCGGGCACTCGATGCGGCCACGAGGAACGTTCCGTCGCCGCCGATCGACAGCACCATGTCAATGTCGCCGCCAGAAGCGTCATCGACGACGTCGATCCCCTGCTCCTGAAGAGCCTGCGCGAGGCTCACCGCGCTCGTGATCGCATTGGGACGATGACGATGACGAACCATCAACACACGGGTCATAGGGCACCTCCGGCAGGTCCGGCCTCGACTGCACGACGGATGTAGTCAGTGAGCTGCGCAGGATCAATGGGATCGGGGTAGTCGCGGCGCATGTGCACGAAATACTCGACATTTCCGGACGGACCGGGCAGTGGTGAAGCGGCGATCGCAGCGATATCCAGCCCCAGGTCGATGGCACACCGTGCGACCTTTTCGACCGTCTCTACGTGATGCTCAGGATTGCGCACGACGCCGCCGTGGCCGAGACGCTCCTTTCCGATTTCAAACTGAGGCTTCACCATCAGAAGGAAATCGGCGTGAGGCGCAGCTGCAGCGACAAGCGGGGGTAATACTAACGTCAGCGAAATGAAAGACATATCGCCGACCACCAGATCGGGCGCGGGAGCGACCGTGGCAGGATCGAGCGTACGCACGTTCGTGCGGTCGTGGACTTCCACGCGCGGGTCGCTTTGGAGCTTCCACGCGAGCTGACCGTAGCCGACGTCCACCGCAACGACGGAGGCTGCACCACGCCGCAGCAGCACGTCGGTGAAACCGCCGGTCGAAGCGCCCGCGTCAAGGGCGCGACGCCCCTCGATCAGTGGTGCCTTGTCTCCAAGAGCATCGAGCGCGCCGGCAAGCTTGTGTGCACCTCGGGAGACGTACTCCGGATCGTCCGATTCCTCGACGACGATCGCCTGCGCGGGGTCCATCTGACGCGCGGGCTTGAGAACGACCTGTCCGTCCAGCTTGACGCGCCCGTCCTCGATCATCTGCGCGGCCGCGCCGCGCGACTTGGCGAGGCCACGGCGAACCAGCTCAGAGTCGATTCTGCGCAGCTTCATGCACCGCTCCCCTCGTTGTCGCCTCCCTGCACGCGCCCACCAGGCACAGTGGCGCCGACGTGCGCGTCGGCAGACAGGGCCCGCCGCAGGTCGGCCTCGATCGCTCGGAGCGTCTCCACTTGAAGGGATGCTCCGAGCTGATCAAAACCGACCAGGCGGGCCTCAGTCTGCTCGCGTAAAGCCATCAGGCCTGCTCGTCCAGGTCTGCCGTGCGCTCCAGCAGCTCCTCGAGCTCTTCTTCACCGGGCAGGAACGCGGGCGTCTGGGCACCGGGCTCGGGCAGATCGTCGGCGTTCGCCGCCACGTCGAAGAAATCGTCATCCTCCACAGAGGGCGCCTCGGTCGGCTCGGGTGCCGTGACGATACCCGCGGGATCCTCGTTATCGACGACCGTGATGTCGGGGCAGGACACGGCGGAGCCGGCGCCGTCCGCGTACTCCCACGCGGCTGCAGCGAGAGCACGGTAGGAGTCGATGCTAATGGTGACGGGCTCGGTCAGCTCGACATCGTCGAGCGTGAGGACGCCGGAGCGTGTCGCCTTCGCAACCTGGGAAACACCGCAGGTCCAGGTGCCGTCGCGGTGGTGCTTAGGCGCCGGGTGCGCCTCGAGCAGGCCACGCATATCGATAGCCAGGTAGCTGGGGCGCTGTCCACGCGGAGCACGGATCACGTCACGGGCCTGGTGCACGCCCGTGAGGACGTGCATGGCGGGCACGCCGGCCGCAACGGCACCCATGATGTCGGTTTCCAGGCGATCGCCAACGGCGATGGGGTTCTGCGCGCCGACGAGCTCGCCCGCACGACGGTAGATGCCCGGCTCGGGCTTGCCGCCGGCGATCGGACGCTTGCGCGTTGCGTGCTGGATCGCACGAACCAGCGAGCCGTTGCCCAGCGCCTGACCGCGCTCGATAGGCAGGGTCGCGTCGAGGTTCGATGCGTAGAATGCGGCGCCGCGCTCAATCGCAAAAGCGCCCTCGGACAGCAGCGCCCAGTCGACCTGCTTGTCGAGGCCCTGAACGACCGCGACGGGCTCATCGTCCGCGCTGTCCACCAGGACGAAGCCGCGCTCCTCAAGAGCCAGACGCAGGCCGGCTCCGCCGATCACGAAGACCTTCGAGCCCTCCTCGAGCTCCTCGGCCATGATCGCAGCAATGTCCATCGCGGAGGTCATGACCATGTCAGGGGTCGCCGCGAAGTCCATGGAGTTGAGCTTGTCGGTGACCTGCTGGGGGGTGCGCATCGCGTTATTGGTGACGAAGGCCGAGGCCATGCCTGCCTCGCGTGCTTCGATCACCGAAGCGGCCGCGTGCTCGATCGTTTCGTCGCCGGACCACGCGGTTCCGTCGAGGTCGAGCAGTGCGCAGTCATATTCCTCTGCGAGAGCAGCTCCGGAGCCGCGCAGAGGCGAACGCTTGCCGTCGACATCGGCATCGGCGTAGAGCGCAACGTCGATGATCTCGGTGTCCTCCACCTCTGCCGGCATCGCGTCAATGACCTCTGCGGCTTCGTCGTCACGACCGAGATCGAGCAGGCGCTGAGCCTTGACCTCCATCAGACGGCGGCGCAGCTCGTCATCGGTGGAAGCCGGAAGAGCAGCGAGTGCATCGTCAACGATCACGAGGCCGACCTCGGGCTGACCGAGATCCGCACGCGCACCGGAGGACACGAGGACAAGTTCAACCTGCTCGGCGAGGTCAAGGGTCGACACATCGGTAGCATCGATAATCTCGACAGCCTTCTCGGGATGGCCAAGGCCACGCTCGGCATCGGCTTCCACCGCGCGCAGCGAAGAATCCCCGCGCATACGACGAACAGCACGCACCTCGCGCAGCGCTTCCTCGTAACGGCCCGACGCGTAGGCGGTCAGCGCGGCAGCCTCGCGAACGACATCGACGCGGCCAGCACGAGCAACAGCCGCCTGAGCGTGCTGATAGGCGGCCTCAGGGTCAAGATCGATAAGCTGGCCGGCCATCACCAGGTGACGAGCGACAATGTCGCGGTTGGGACCCGACAGCGTCGTCAGAGCGCGCTGGGCGTCACGATCGAGCTCATCGGCGCTCACGCCAGCAGGAATCGTCGGCTCGTTGCCGTTGGGCGACACGTACTCATCCGTCGACGAGTAGCCCTTGTTACCACCGTCGTTACGGCGGTCGCCACGGCGGAAGCCACCGCGATCACCTCGACGCTCATCGCGCGAGCCGAAGTCACGACGGTCGTTGTCACGACGCTGGAAGCCACCGCGCTCACCATCACGACGGTCGTAGCCACCACGTCGATCATCACGACGCTGATAGCCACCACGCTCACCATCACGACGATCATCACGGCGCTGGAAGCCACCACGCTCACCATCACGACGATCATCACGGCGCTGGAAGCCACCACGCTCACCATCACGACGATCATCGCGACGCTGGAAGCCACCACGCTCACCGCGCTCCTCGAAACCGCCACGACGATCATCACGACGGAAACCACCACGCTCACCATCACGACGGTCGTAGCCACCACGTCGATCATCGCGACGGAAGCCACCGCGATCACCGCGGTCGGAGCGTTCACCGTCGCGGTCGCGCCACTGGGGCTGGCGCTTCTGGTATCCACCACGGCCAAATTCGCCGCGTCCTCGAGTCTCTTCTGCCATGGTGTCTATCCTCTATTCCTGCGCCAACGGGGCGCTCTTGTTCATGGTGCGCATCGTGCGCGTTCAACCACCCAATAGTAGACGACGGGCGGCTCGTCGGCGGCATGGGGCCGCAAAAACGAGAGGGACGGCACGCTAAGCGTCCCGTCCCTCTCGGTTACGTGTGTTGTGGCGGTGTCCTACTCTCCCACAACCCATCGGTTGCAGTACCATTGG
>CALBAF010000050.1 GCA_937926415.1 uncultured Actinomyces sp. | reverse complement strand
ATCTGTGTGGCCCGCCCCCTGCGGTCTTCACCGCTTAAAAGCGCTCAGACTCAGTGCTTGGCGACGCTCACAGCAAGCTTCTCCCCCGCCTCGGTGTCCTCGACCTCGTCGGCCGCTTCCAGGTACGGGATCAGGTCGGCCGGGATGCCGCCCTGCTGGTCCTCGTGGGTGGGGTCTTGCCCGAAGAACGATTCGCCTGCCATGTTTCCTCCGCTGCTCGCAGTGTTTCCGCTATTTTACCGGGCAGTGTGCTTCGGGCGGCTTGTTCCGCCGGTCACGGCGCGTTGGCGCGCACTGGTCGCGCGTCATCATCGACGAGGCCAGGGCGAGATGCCCCCATACCTCCCCATTCGCCGCAGGGACCGCGCCGTCACTGCGCCGGCGAAGACGGATAGTATGAAAGCCTTCCAGATGATCCCTTCAAGGAGGCAACACGTGGGTAAGTGGTTTGGTCAGGCATCCGACATCGAGGAGCTGCGGGCCGAGAACCAGCGACTCAAGGAACAGGTCGCACACCTCGAGGCGCGACTGCGCGCCGCCTACGCGGACGCGGGCGTCACGGCCCTCGCCGGGGCCTCCTCCCCCTCTCCCGAGGCAGCGGTCCCGCAGGCCTCAGGTCCCTCCTTCCCAGCGGATGCACCCAACCCGGCCACAGCCTCGTTCCCGGAGCTGAGCGCAGCCGAACTCCAGATGATCGCCGAGGGCAGGACGCTCAACGCCGTCAAGTCCTACCGGGACCGCACCGGCGTCGACCTCAAGACGGCGAAGGCGGCAATCGACGCGGCCCGCTGAACACCCGGGTATTTTTGATAGGATGCCGCACACAGCGCAGCATCGCGCATCGTGTCAACGCGAAGGAATCAACATGCTACTCGTTGGTCAACACGAGGAAGACGGCTGGATTCGCTCCACCTTTAACCTGACCTACCGCGTCGCGTGGGAGCAACTACTGCTCGCCGTGTACGGGGCTTACCGGTATTTTTCCGATCCCGAAGTGCTGGTGGACGGCGATCCCGTCGACATCGCCGACCCCACGGATATCCTCTCCATCGCCGAGAACCGCAACATCATGCTGCGGGGCATCTCGACGGTCATCACCGCGCCCCTGATGATCACCTTCTACAACCAGGTGCATTTCGTCAACGTGTCCGTGGGCGCCGTCAACGACGAGTTCCGCGACACCGACTACGAGAAGTACAACAAGTCGATGTGCCAGCTCATGGACTCCATGGAGATCATGATGCACATGCCCGCACCCGTCATCGAGGAAAAACCCTCCGATAAGGAAAGCGGTACCAGCGAGGCCCAGCCCGGCGCGTCGGAAGAACCCGTGATCCCCCCGCCGCCCGCCTGAGCCTCAGGAGCTCACGCTGTTCATCTGATACTCGCCCTGTCGCCGCCGCGCGACAGGGCGAGTACTTGTGTCGCCCAGCGACGCAATCGAACCCCGCCCATACGCGGGCGGGCGGGCCGGGCTTTCGCCCGACCCGCCCGTCTCAGTAACAGCACTCAGTGCTTGGCGACGCTCACTGCAAGCTTGTCGCCGGCCTCGACCTCAAGCGACAGAGCGAGGGTCTCGGCGGCGATCATGTCGCGCCAGGCCTCCACGTCAGCCACGTGATCGGAGGGCACCGTCAGCGACAGGTCGATGCGGTCCGCGATGTGCAGGCCGGCGTTCTTACGCTCGTCCTGAACGGCGCGCACGACGTCGCGGGCGTAGCCCTCGGCCTCAAGCTCGGGGGTCAGCTCCGTATCGAGCACGACGAAGGTGCCCGAGGCGAGCACGTCCGCGACCTGGCCCTCGGCGGCGTCCACGGAGGTGGACACGGAGAACATGTCGCCGGTGAGCACCAGCGGCGCCCCGTCCAGCTCGACGGAGGGGAAACGGCACTCGCCGTCCACGACCTCCCACTCACCGGACTTCTGTGCCTTGAACAGCTGGCTCGTCAGCTTACGGACTGCCGGATCGAAGGCGCGCGGGTTCAGGGACAGCTCAGTGCGAACGCTCAGGCCCGAATTCTCCGGAGCGGAGAACACCACGGACTTCACGTTTACCTCGGAGGCGATCAGATCCGCGAAGGGCTCCAGCGCAGCGAAGTTCTCCGACACGACCAGCAGGGAGGCCAGCGGCTGGCGCACACGCAGCTGGTGCGTCTTGCGCAGCGCGTGGGCTGCCGACACGATCGAACGAACCTCATCCATCGCGGCGACCAGCTCGGGGGCGTCCACGGCCTCGTCGATGACCGGGAAGTCGACGAGGTGCACGGACTCGCCGCCCGTCAGGCCTCGCCAGATTTCCTCGCTCAGCAGCGGCAGCAGGGGCGCCGCCAGCTCCATGAGCGTCACGAGAGCGGTGTACAGCGTGTCGAACGCTGCGCCATCCTCGTCCCAGAAGCGCTGACGCTGGGTACGCACGTACCAGTTCGTCAGGACGTCCAGGTACTCGCGGATCGACTCGCACGCACCGGCCACGTCGTAGCCGTCAAGCGCGCCGCGCACATCCTCCGCAAGGGTGCGGGTGTGGGCCAGCAGGTAGCGGTCCATCTGCGCCAGCGCGGCCACAGCCTCGGGCGAAGACAGATCGACACGAGAGGCCTCGTACCCCTCACCCTTGTTGCAGGCGCCCGCGTACAGCGTGAAGAAGTAGTACGTGTTCCAGATGGGCAGCAGCACCTGACGGACGGTGTCGCGGATCGACTCCTCCTTGACGATCAAGTTGCCGCCGCGCACGACCGGGCTCGACATGAGGAACCAACGCATCGCGTCGGAGCCGTACTTGTTGAACACCTCGGCCACGTCCGGGTAGTTACGCAGCGACTTACTCATCTTCAGGCCGTCGTCACCCAGCACGATGCCGTGGGAGACGCACGAGCGGAACGCGGGGCGATCGAAGAGCGCGGTCGCCAGGACGTGCAGCGTGTAGAACCAGCCGCGTGTCTGACCGATGTATTCGACGATGAAGTCGCCCGGGTAGTGGTTTTCGAACCATTCCTGGTTCTCGAACGGGTAGTGCACCTGCGCGAAGGGCATCGAGCCGGACTCGAACCAGCAGTCGAACACGTCGGAGATGCGACGCATCGTCGACTTGCCCGTCGGGTCATCCGGGTTCGGGCGCGTGAGCTGATCAATGAAGGGACGGTGGAAGTCCGTGACCTTCACGCCGAAGTCAGCCTCAAGCTCCGCGATGGAGCCGTAGACGTCGGTGCGCGGGTAGGCCGGATCGTCCGAGACCCACACGGGGATCGGCGCGCCCCAGAAGCGGTTACGCGAGATCGACCAGTCACGGGCGCCCTCCAGCCACTTGCCGAAGATGCCATCCTTGGTGTGCGCGGGGGTCCAGGTGATCTCCTGGTTGAGCTCCACCATGCGGTCGCGGATCTCGGTGACGCGGACGAACCACGAGGACACGGCCTTGTACATGAGGGGCTTGCGGCAGCGCCAGCAGTGCGGGTAGGAGTGCACGTAGGACTTCTCGCGCACCAGCACGGCGCGGATCTCGGGGGCGCGGCGCGCGATGGGCCCACCCTGCTCGCGCAGGTCGGCGACCACGTAGCGGTTCGCGTCGAAGATCTGCATGCCGGCGTAGTCGCTCACCTCGGAGGTGAAGACACCGCCCTCGTCGACGGGCAGGACGACGCCGATGCCGTACTCCATGCAGGTCCACATGTCGTCCTCACCGAAGGCGGGAGCCTGGTGGACGAGGCCGGTACCGTCCGTGGTCGTCACGTAGTCGGCGGCGATGATCGACCAGCCGTTGGGGCCGGGGGCGCCACCCTCAGCGCGGCGCTCGGGGGTGTCGAAGTAGTCGTAGATCGGGTGGTAGTGGATGCCCACCAGCTCCGAGCCCTTGTAGGTGGCCACAACGGTGGGTTCCTCGCCCAGCTCCTTGGCGTAGGCGCTCACCAGGTCGGTGGCGATGAGGACTCGCTCGCCCGCGAGGACACCCTCGTGGTCGGCAGCCACCTCAACGAGGGAGTATTCGATCTCCGGGCCCACGGCGACGGCCGAGTTCGAGGGCAGGGTCCAGGGCGTGGTCGTCCAGATGAGGGCCAGCTCGGGACGCGCCGAGTCCTCGCGCAGCTTCTGTTCGAGACGCAGGCCCACCGTCACCGTGTTGTCGGTGCGGTCCTGGTACACGTCGTCGTCCATCTTGAGCTCGTGGTTGCTCAGCGGCGTGCGGTCGTTCCAGCAGTAGGGCAAGACGCGGTGGCCCTGGTAGGCCAGGCCCTTGTCGTAGAGCTGCTTGAACGCCCAGATCACGGACTCGGTGTAGGACATGTCGAGCGTCTTGTAGTCGTGCTCGAAGTCCACCCAGCGGGCCTGGCGGGTGACGTACTCTTCCCATTCCTTCGTGTAGCGCAGGACGGAGGAGCGGCAGGCTGCGTTGAATGCCTCGATGCCGACGCCACCTTCGCGGGTGATCTCGGTGACGTCCTCAATGCCGAGCTGGCGCTGGGCCTCGAGCTCGGCGGGCAGGCCGTGCGTGTCCCAGCCGAAGCGGCGCTCGACGCGGTGGCCCTTCATGGTCTGGTAGCGGCCCACCACGTCCTTGACGTAGCCGGTCAGCAGGTGACCGTAGTGGGGCAGGCCGTTGGCGAAAGGCGGGCCATCGTAGAACACGAATTCGTTGGAGCCGTTCTCGCCGGCGTCGCGCATCTCAATGGACTTGAGGAAGGTGTCGTTGCTGGCCCAGAACGCCAGGGTGCCCTCTTCCATCGTGGGGAAGGAAGGGCTGGGGTCCACCTCGTCTTGCCGGTGGCGGGGGTAGAAGCCGTGCTTCGTCATGAGTGTCCTCGTCTCGCGCCTATACAGGGACGAGGACCGGCGTCGCCGGCACCCGCGGTACCACCCCGCTTGCCGCTCCCTCTCCGGGTGCGGCCGCTTCGTTGGGGCTGTGTCGGGCCCTCCCGTCCGGTTCTACTGGAGGGGACGAGGCCGTGGCCGGCTTTCGCGTTCCTCTTTCTTCCGGATGCTCCCCGGTGATACCCCGCGTAAGCGGGCCGGATCGTAGCGAAAAACCAGTGTAGCGAAGAAACTCCCGCGCGCCCACTGGGCGGAACGTCTGTCTGCACACAGCGCACCTGTGGGCGCTTGGCGTCGCGCGCGGGCCGCCATCTCGTGCGCCCCGTTCGGCGAGTGCTCGAGGGTGCTTGGGGCTCCTGCCCTAGAGTTGTGGGGTGAGTGTGATGGATACGAAACGCCCCGCGCGCCCCTGGGGTGCGCTTATCGGCGCGCTTGTGCTGGTGGCGCTGATTGCCGTGTGGGCCACGCAGGGAAACCTGGCCGGATCGGGTCTGCCTGTTGGTCGCGCGGCGACGATCGCCGTGGGCATGACCCTGCAGGCAATTCCCTTCCTGCTCTTGGGCGTGTTCGTTGCCGAACTCATCGAGGCCTTCGTCTCCCCCGCCCTGATCGCACGCGTGTTTCCGACAAACCCGGTGGCGTCCGTGTTGACCGCTCTCGTCGCTGCTTTCCTTCTTCCGGTGTGCGATTGTTCGGCGGTGCCGATCTTCCGTTCGCTACTGCGCAAGGGTGTTCCTCTGTCGGCGGCGACCACTCTCATGCTGGCGTCCCCCGCGATCAATCCGCTGGTGATTGCATCAACGTATTACGCGTTTGGCTCGTGGGCGATTGTGGGTGCGCGTATCGGGCTGAGCATCATCGTCGCGTTGTCGGTGGGCTTATCGATGCTGGCTTCTCCTCCGAGCGCCCTGCGCGAGGATGCCCACCATGACGGGGACTCGTGCGGTTGTGACGGCGGCTGCGAGACGCCGGATCGCTCTTTCTCTGGCGTCCTTGGCGCGACCGGCCACTCCTTCGGGCGGATCCTGCCCTACCTGCTGGGCGGCGTTGCCGCCTCGACTGCGGCGCAGGTGTTCTGGCCGGTGTCTTCCCTGCTCGCTGGCCTGCCCGCGCCCGGCGCGCTGGCGCTCATGATGGCGGCAGGCTTCGCCCTGTCGCTGTGTTCATCGTCGGACGCGGTAATCGCGCGTTCGCTGGCTTCCCTTGCGCCGCAGGGCGCGCTCATGGGGTTCATGGTCTACGGCCCGATGATGGACGTGAAGAACGTGGCGTTGCTGTCCTCGCAGTTCCGCGGCGCGTTCGTGCTTCGTCTGTTTGCAACCGTCACCGGCGTCGCCGCTACCATCATTGGTGGCGCCTGGTGGATGGGAGTCCTCTCGTGAAGCTCATCGACCGTATCGCCTCCGTCCTCGAGTCACTCTCCCTCGCGTCCCTCGGTGGTGTACTGCTGTGGCTGGCCATGTCCGGTCGCTACGCGTCCTTCGTGCCCCCGTCGGCACGTTTGGGCATCATTGCGTCCAGCATCGGCCTGTTTGCCTGCGCGCTCGCCCTCTCCGCTCGTATCGATGCCGACGAAGACGCCACCTTCGACACGGCATCCTCCTATCGCGCCATGACGCGTGGCCTTGTCGCCCTCCTGGCGGCAGCCCTGCTCATCCTCCCCTTCCGCGTCTCCCCCTCCGAGCTGGCCGCGGGCGCGATTGGCGCACGCCCCACCTCCGGTGGATCCACCATCGACGCGGGCACCGACGATTCACCCGAGGACACCCCCGGCGATTCCAACAGCCCAGCGAACGGGGGCACGAACCCAGCCACCGGCAGCGGCAGCCAGAACGGGGGCGCGGGGCAGGCCTCGTCGAGTGGGAAGCTGGAGCTGACGACCGACAATTTCTACTCCCAGGTGGAGGAGATGATCGCCAACGGACGCGCGCACGACGGTCAGCGCGTCGAACTGACTGGCTTCGTCCTCAGTGCCGAGGCCGCGAGCGCTCAGGCGTCGATTCCGCGCGTGACGGATGAGGAGAGCTTTGCGGTGGCGCGTATGGCTATTTGGTGTTGTGCGGCGGATGCGTATCCGGTTGGTTTTGCGGTGCGGTGGGCTGGGCCTGCCCCTGCGGCGGATAGCTGGGTGCATGTGAGCGGTACGTTGCGTGTGCGCGGTGGGAAGGCGCTGGTGATTGAGGCTGATTCGGTGACGCCGGCGGAGACGCCGAATCCGGAGTTTGTGGTTCAGACGCGCTGACACGATTGGTGACACGGTGCACTTTTGATCTTTTTGTCTGGCTCGGTGGGCGCAAAACCATGCGCGTACAGTGAAGTGTGAGCGAGCGTACGCCGTTGGTCGCCCGCCACTGGGAGAAGGAGTCACTGATGGCCCATACACCGAGGGATATTCCCGACAACGTGCGCAACGTCCTGGTCATCATGACCGACCAGCATCGCACCGACACGATCGGCTGCCTGGGTAACCCCCATGCGCGCACCCCCGTCATCGATGCGATGGGTGAATCCGGATTCGTTTTCACCCACTGCTTCACCCCCACAGCTATCTGCACGCCGGCGCGCGCCTCGCTGCTCACCGGCAAGCGCCCAGGTAAGCACCAGGTGCTGGCCAACCCCGAGTGGAACATCGCCTACCAGGTCTCGATCCCCGAGGGAACGTGGACGTACACGCAGGAGCTGCGCGACGCCGGTTACAACGTCGGCATCGTCGGCAAGTACCACTGCGGCTACAACCTGCCCGACAAGTTCGGCGCGGATGACGACACCTACTGGGGTGCCGAAAATCCCGTGGCCAACGAGAAGTACGTCGCCTGGCTCGAGGCCAACAACCTCCCGCCGGTGCGCGCGCACGACCTGTGGCGCGGCAAGCTGCCGGGCGGGCGCGACGGCCACATCATCGCCGCGCGCCTGGATCAGCCCGAGGAGGCCACCTTCGAGCGCTTCCTGGCGGACCGTGCGATCAAGAAGCTGCGTGAGTACGCGGCCGACTGGAAGGACTCGGGACAGCCCTTCTGCCTCGACGTGCACTTTTTCGGCCCCCACCTGCCCTACTTCCTGCCCGACGAGTGGTTTGACCTCATCGATCCGCACGACGTCGAGCTGCCGGAGAGCTTCGGTGACACCCTGATCGGCAAGCCCCCGATCCAGGAGAACTACGCGACCTACTGGTCTACCTCCTCGTTCACGAACGAGCAGTGGAAGAAGCTCATCGCGGTCTACTGGGGATATGTAGCCATGATCGACTTCGAGATCGGGCGCATCATGGCGGCGGCCCGCGAGCTGGGCATCCTGGACGACACGGCGGTCTTCTTCTGCGCGGACCACGGTGAGTTCACGGGTTCACACCGCCTCAACGACAAGGGCCCGATGATGTACGACGACATCTACAACGTTCCTTTCATCGCCCACATCCCCGGCGTCTCGACCGTGGGCCGCTCCGACGCGTTCGTCTCCCTCATCGACCTGCCGGCCACGGTGCTCGACATCGCGGGCCTGGACACCTCGCTCGTGGAGGATGGCCGCTCAATCGTGGACCTGACGCGCGGCGAGGACGTCGAAGGCTGGCGCGAGGACATCGTGTGCGAGTTCCACGGTCACCACTTCCCCCTCCAGCAGCGCATGCTGCGCACGCGGGACTTCAAGCTCGTCATCAACCCCGAGTCGATCAACGAGCTCTACGACCTGCGCCTGGATCCGGCCGAGATGAACAACGTGTACACCGTGCCCGTCTACGACGAGATCCGCAGGGAGCTGGCCACAAACCTGTACCTGCAGCTGCGCGAGCGCGGGGACCACTCCTTCGCCAAGTGGATGGCGGCGATGACGGACTTCGACATCCCGCTGGTGAACACGGCTCGCTCCGACCTCGACGAGGTCACGAGTGATTAACCCCCGGCCTCGGCGGCGGGAGAACTGACGCACCCCCGCCGCCGAGGCGAACGCGCCCTGCACACCCCTCATAGTGACGCGTATCATAGAAACTGTCAACGAGGCCGGAGTGCCCTAAGCGGGCACCAACGATGAAGCGCTGGGAAGGAGAGGCATGCACTACCCCACACGCAGACCTCTGCCCACCCTCGAAGACCGCATCATCGCTCACCTGGTCAAAGCCCCCGCGACGCGCTCCCAGCTATGCGAAGCGCTCGACACCTCGCGCACGAACCTGGGGCGCGCTCTCACCACCCTCCTCGACGAGGGATCGGTGACTCCGGTGCGCACGAACGCCCCCGGACGAGGCCGCCCCACCCAGCTCCTCACGCTCAACTCCTCGGCTGCACACTGCGTTGGCCTGAACGTCACGCGCACATCATGCGCGGGCGTCATGCTCTCGCGCAGCGGCGCCGTTCTGGCGGCCGTCCACATCGTCTCCCCCACCTCCCCTTCCCTCCAGCGCTCTCTCGAACAGACCTGCGAGGCCCTGGCCGCAAGCGCGGCCCGTCAGGGGATCGACACCTCGACGGTGCGCGCGGTGGGCGTGGGGGTTCCCATTCCGATGGGGCGTAACGCCAGGCTCTCCTCGGACGCGTACCCGACCATGGAGGAGCTCAGCGAGCTCACGCGACGCTGGTGGGATCCGCTTCCGGTCGTCGACAACACCGTGCGCATGGCGGCGCTCGCGGAGGCGATGTGGGGCGCGGGCGCGGACATGTCCTCGTTCATCTATCTGCGCCTGTCAGGAGGCGTGGGCGGCTGCGTCGTCTCCGATTTTCGCCTCGTTGGCGGGGCTGGCGGCCTGGCCGGGGAACTGGGGCACATGACGGTGGGGACCACTGACGCACCCTGCGCCTGTGGCAAGCGTGGGTGCCTCGAGACGCTGGCCTCCGTCCCGGCGCTGTGTGAGCGCGCGGGCGTTGCCGATATTGCTCAGCTGCGAGCCGCCGTCCTCTCGGGTGACACGCGTGCGCGCGAGGCCCTAGAGCGCGCGGCACAGGCTGTCGGATACGTCCTTGGCTCAGCCGCTCTCCTCATTAACCCGAGGGCCATCATCGTTGCCGGCGAAATCGTCGACGCGTTCCCCTCCCTGCGATCCGACATAGCGGCTTCCATGTACGGGGAGCTCCTTCCCGTCATGGAGTGGGACATCGACGTCGTGGGGGCATCGCTGGGGCCCCTGGGAGCCGCTCAGGCCAGCGCGTATATCGCCGCCCACCCCTTCGAGGAGGACGCCGCGTCTCCCCACTGCCCCGAAGGAAGCTCACCCGGGGAGGAGGGGCCGGCCTCGTCGATGAGGGCGAGCATCGTTCGAGGGGAGCGGCCGTGACGCGCCCGATCCCCTTCTCCGTCGTCACCAAACCGACGGGAGCAGCCTGCAACCTGGACTGTCAGTATTGCTTTTTCCTGTCCAAGGAGCTGCTCTACGATGCGGCGGCGCAGACCATGTCCGAGCAGACTGTGGAGCGTTACGTCGAGGCGTTCCTGGAGTCGAGTCCCGACGGCGAGGTCACGATGCTGTGGCAGGGCGGGGAGCCGACCCTGCGTGGCCTGCACTTTTTTGAGCGCCTCATCCAGCTGTGCGAGCGCTACCGTCGCCCGACCCAGCGCGTGCGTCATGCCTTGCAGACGAACGGCACGCTGGTGACCGACGAGTGGGCACGCTTCTTTGCCGACCACGGCTTCCTCGTGGGTGTGTCCATCGACGGGCCCGCTCCCCTGCACAACGCCTACCGGCTCAACCGTGGCGGGCACGGCACCCACGCGATGGTTGTACGCGGCTGGGAGGCGCTCGCCCGCGCTGGCGTGGAGACGAACATCCTGTGCACGGTCAACGCCGCGAACGAGGAGCACGGGGAGCAGGTGTACCGCTACTTCCGCGACGATCTGGGGGCCCGCTATCTGCAGTTCATCCCGATCGTCGAGCGCGTGCGCGCCGCGGACCTGGCCCAGGCCGAGCGCGGCTGGCGTTCCGGAACCTCGGCACTCCTGTACCGCCAAGATGGGGACTGCGTCACCAGCCGTTCCGCGTCCCCCGCCTCCTACGGGCGTTTCCTGTGCGAGGTGTTCGACCAGTGGCTGGCCACCGACGTGGGCGAGGTTTTCATCCAGGACGTGGATTCGACCCTGTCGGCCATGTTCGGGTCGGCCACGGTGTGCGTGCATGCGCCCCAGTGCGGGGCGAACATGGCGATGGAGTTCAACGGGGACGTGTACGCCTGCGATCACTGGGTGGAGCCGGACTGGTTGGTGGGCTCAATCAACTCCTCGTCCTTCAAGCAGCTGGCGGCCTCGGACAAGATGCGCTCCTTCGCTCGTCTCAAACCCGACCTGGACGAGCAGTGCCGCTCGTGCCCGCACCTGCGGCTGTGCTGGGGTGGGTGCCCGAAAGATCGTTTCGTGCGCCGGGGCGAGGAAACCCATAACTACCTGTGCGAGGGCTACCGGGCGTTCTACGAGCACGCCACCCCTGCCCTGCGCGCGATGGGAATGCTGATCGCGGCGGGCAGGCCGGCCTCGGACATCATGGACCCCGCGGTCTCTACCTCCCTCGGACTATCTCTCACCACATCCATCCGGACTGGCCAATGATCATTGAAGCGCTCCTTATCGGTGCATTCGTCGGCATCGTCGTTGGCTCGCTCGGCGCGGGAGGCGGCATCTTGTCGGTGCCGATCCTCGTCTACATTCTTGGGCAGGATCCGCATCAGGCGACGGGGCTGTCCCTCATCATCGTGGGGCTGACGGCCGCCGTCTCGCTGGCGACGCGCGCTCGCAGCGGGAACGTCGCGTGGCGCGCGGGCGCTCTCTTTGCCCTGGCTGGCCTCGCTGGCACG
>CALBAF010000049.1 GCA_937926415.1 uncultured Actinomyces sp. | reverse complement strand
TGGCCGAGGCCCCGGCCCGTGCCTACAACCCCCTGTTCATCTACGGTGGCTCCGGCCTGGGCAAGACCCATCTTCTGCATGCCATCGGGCACTACTCCCAGACGCTCAACCCGGGAATCCGCGTCAAGTACGTCAACTCCGAGGTCTTCGTCTCCGACTTCATCGCCTGCGTGCGCGACGGCAACCAGGACGACGGCCGCATGGAGGGCTTCAAGCGCCGCTACCGCGAGGTCGACATCCTCCTGGTCGACGACATCCAGTTCCTCCAGGGCAAGGAGTCGACCCTCGAGGAGTTCTTCCACACCTTCAACTCCCTGCACTCCTCGGGCAAGCAGGTGGTCCTCACCTCCGACCAGCCCCCCAAGGCCCTCGGTGGGCTCGACGAGCGCCTCCGCTCCCGCTTCGAGTGGGGCCTGCTGGCTGACGTCCAGCCCCCGGACCTGGAGACCCGCATCGCGATCCTCTCCCGCAAGGGCACCGCCGAGGGCCTCGACCTGCCCTTCGACGTCCTGGAGTACATCGCCTCACGCATCACCACCAACATCCGCGAGCTCGAGGGCGCCCTCATCCGGGTGACGGCCTTCGCCTCCCTCAATAAGCAGCCCGTCGACCAGACCCTGGCCGAGATGGTCCTCAAGGACATCATCTCCGACCCCGAGGGCCAGGAGATCACGACCTCCCTCATCATGGCGCAGACCGCCGACTACTTCGG
Organism: uncultured Actinomyces sp.; assembly: GCA_937926415.1. Taxonomy (GTDB): domain Bacteria; phylum Actinomycetota; class Actinomycetes; order Actinomycetales; family Actinomycetaceae; genus Pauljensenia. The sequence goes on along the minus strand of CALBAF010000049.1, from coordinate 299 downwards.
TATCACCATCGATGACCTGTGCTCGGCCAACCGCTCACGCACCATGGTCTCGGCCCGCCACATCGCCATGTACCTGTGCCGCGAGCTCACCGACCTCTCCCTTCCCAAGATCGGGCGGGAGTTCGGCGGGCGCGACCACACCACCGTCATGAGCGCGGACAAGAAGATCCGCACCCTCATGGCCGAGCGGCGCTCGACCTTCAACCAGGTCACCGAGCTGACCAGCCGCATCAAGCAGGCCGCCCAGTCACCCTCCTGAGCCGACGACGCACCGTCCCCCGCGACGTCGTCGCACAAGC
>CALBAF010000048.1 GCA_937926415.1 uncultured Actinomyces sp. | reverse complement strand
TGCGCCTCGGTGCCCTGACGGCCCGCCTGCGCACGGGTATGGCTCTCACGGACACACACAACGGACTGCGCGTAATCCGCGCCGACGCCCTCGCCCACGTGCGCCTCACCCACGCGCGCATGGCCCACGCGTCGCAGATCGTCTCCCAACTGGCTGGCTGTGGCCTGCCCGGCGCCGAGCACCCGGTGACGATTTCGTACACGGACTATTCGCGCGCGAAGGGCCAGCCGCTGCTCAACTCCGTCAACATCATCGTCGACCTGGCGTTGGGGGGACGATGAGCGCCTACCTTGTCATCCGCATCCTCCTGCTCCTCGCGCTCGCGATCGCCGCGTGGTGGCTCGTGCGGCCTGTTTCCTCGGCCTCCTCCCTGGCCCTGCGCCGCATCGGCATCGGAATTCTCGTCGCCGCGGCTATCGTGGCGATCCTCGTGCCTTCGCTCGCAAACACCGTCGCACGTGCCGTGGGCGTTGAGCGAGGGGTCAACCTGATCGTCTACGGCCTGGTCGTGGCGCTGATCGTGCAGATGGTGACCGGATACCGCCGCGAGGCCCGAGCCGAGGCTCGCATGGCCGCGCTAGCTCGATCCCTCGCACTCGCGCACGTCCTTCCCCCCGATAATCTGAGGGGCGAATCCCCCGAGACGGTCAGCTCACACGCCGATACGAGCGGAGTGGAACGCGCCGCTAACGGCCCCGCTTCACCGACAAACACGCCAGATAACGATATGGTTACAAACGATGAGTAACGTGAATCTGCGACCGATCCAGCACTCGGCCGTCAACTTTGGACGCTTCGGCTTCCTGCGTAGCGCGCTCGCCGTGCTCCTGGCCGGGGTTCTGTTTGTCGTGTCCTCCGCGGGCTTCGTGTACAACAAGCTGAGCACTCAGTTCGCCAACCGCGTCGTCAAGATCGACGACTACTCAAGCGACGAACAGAACAAGGCAACACCCGATTCTTTTGATGGTCGCGCCGTCAACATCCTCGTGGTCGGCACTGACTCGCGTAACGGCGCCAGCGGCGAGCTGGGCGCGGGCGACGCAGATGACGTTCCCGGCCTGCGTAACGACTCGACGATGGTGATTCACATCAGCGCGGACCGCTCTCGCGTGCAGATCGTTTCCATCCCCCGCGACACCCTCGTGGACATCCCAGCGTGTAAGCACCGCGACGGCACGACCAGCGAGCCAACCACGGACGACATGTTCAACAATGCGATGGTCTACGGCGCAAACGGTGGCGATGAACCGGAAGACGTCGGCCCCGGAATCGCGTGCGTGCGCTCGACCGTCGAAAAGCTCTCCGGCATGTCCATCGACGCCTTCATGGTCGTTGATTTCGCGGGCTTTATTAACATGATTGACTCCCTGGGCGGCGTCTGGTTCAACATCCCCGAGCGCATCGACGATGACTCGGCCCAGCTCTACATCGACGAGGGCTGCTGGAAGCTGTCGGGCACGCACGCGCTGGCCTACATGCGCTCGCGCAAGGGCCAGGGCGACGGCTCCGACATCTCCCGTATCGGCCGCCAGCAGCAGCTGATTTCCGCGATGCTGCGCGAGCTGCAGGAGAAGAACTACGTGACCGATCCCGGCTCGCTCATCAACTTCCTGCAGGCCGCGATTTCCTCGGTGAACGTTTCTCCCAACCTGGGTAGCGCCAGCGCGGACGCGTCCCTGCTCATCAACGTGCTGCAGAACGTCGACCGTTCCAACATCCAGTTCGTGACAATGCCGGTCGAGGAACCCTCCTGGGATCCGAACCGCCGCATTCCCTCTGAGCCGATGGCCCGCAACGTGTGGAGCGCCCTGAAGAATGACCAGGCCCTCCCCGTGGGCACGACCTACACGGACGGCAACGGTGCGCAGCTGGTGGTTCCCGATCCGACCGCGACGCCCGCTCCTTCGACGCCCACTCCTTCGACGCCCACTCCGACGCTGGCTCCGACGACCGATCCCGGCTCGCAGGAGACCTCCGCGGATAACACCGAGCAGTCCGCCTCCGTCGCGAACAACGCGGCGAACGAGGAAGCCGCCAAAAAGTCAGCCGCCACCTGCCCGCCGAAGAACCAATGAGCAATCCTCCTTCGTTTACGCCTGACCCGAAGCGACGCCGCCCCGGATCCGACGACGCTCACGTCGTTGGTGAGGAGGTGCGCGGCGGCGCCCCCACTCCTCCTCCGGAGGCTCTGGCCCCGCAGATGTGGAGGATCTCCGACGACGAGGCCGCAGCAGCTCGCCCGCTGATGCCCCGCACGTTGGATCAGCCGCAGAGGGATTCGCAGTCGATTTTCCCGCGCCGTACCCCGGCCCAGCAGCCGCCGTCGTTCCAGCCGGCTTCGGCGG
>CALBAF010000047.1 GCA_937926415.1 uncultured Actinomyces sp. | reverse complement strand
GCTCGCGCAAGGAGACGAGTGGCTGCCTGCATGGCGCGACGGCTCCCTGCGCGAGCTCCTGCTCGCCGAGGCCACCGCAGCGTGCCCGGCCATCGTCGATATTGACATCGCCTACGCGGGCGATGGCCTCACGCGCGTCCTCGTGGCCGTGGATCGAGCGTCTTTCGCTCAGGGGGACGATGCCTCGGCGATGAAGGAAACGCTGTCAGCCGCACTGAACGCCGTGGGTGCCAACCCGCGCCTCATTGCCTCGGCCGACCGTGTCGAGATCGCGCCCGTCCTGCGCTGAACCGGCATCGGGTGCTCCTCGCAAAGCGTGAGGCGCGCAATGATTGCTGATATGGCGCTCTTGTGCTGTTTCTGGTAGGGTAACTACGACCGTCTGGGCGAAAGCCTGGAACGCAAGCGGAGAAATCCCACCTGGATACCCGCCTCTCAACTGAGAGGATGCCGCCCGCAGGGGCGTTGCGCAGGGGATCGGGTTCGGCGGTCAACACCCGTGTGTGTTGACCTATGGAAGCCTCCGTGCGCGTCGCGTAACGGAGGCTTTTCGTTTCGCGCATAAGGATTCTGTGGAAGGAGCCGCTCATCAGCGAGACTCGCATCAATGAGCGTATTCGAGTCCCCGAGGTTCGCCTCGTGGGACCCGGAGGTGAACAGGTCGGCGTCGTCCGAGTTGAGGACGCGCTGCGTCTGGCCGAAGAGGCTGGACTTGACCTGGTTGAGGTTGCGCCGGACGCCAAGCCGCCCGTCGCAAAGCTCATGGATTACGGCAAGTACAAGTACGAAGCCGCCCAGAAGGCCCGCGATGCTCGCCGCAACCAGGCGAACACGCAGCTGAAGGAAATCCGCTTCCGACTGAAGATCGACGATCACGACTTCGGCGTCAAGAAGGGCCACGTTGAGCGCTTCCTGTCCGCCGGCGACAAGGTCAAGGTCATGATCATGTTCCGCGGTCGAGAGCAGTCTCGCCCCGAGGCTGGCGTTCGCCTCCTGCAGCGCCTCGCCGAGGAGATTGGTGACCTTGCCACCGTCGAGTCGATGCCCCGTCAGGACGGGCGCAACATGACGATGGTGCTGGCCCCCACCAAGCGCAAGGCTGACGCCCTGACTGAGCAGCGCAAGCGCCGCGAGGCCGAGCGCGCTGAGCGCCGGGGCAAGCGCGCGGAGCGCGCCAGCAAGGACCAGGCCCGAGTGGCAGCCGACAAGGCTGACGAACAGGACTGACGGCGATACCCATCGCCTGACAACGAAGGAATAGAAATGCCGAAGAACAAGACTCATTCCGGTGCTAAGAAGCGCTTCCGCACGACCGGCTCGGGCAAGATCATGCGCGAGCAGGCCGGCGCCCGCCACCTGCTGGAGCACAAGTCCAGCCGTAAGACCCGCCGTCTGGCGACCGACCAGGTCCTGGAGACCGCTGACGTCAAGCGCGTCAAGCGCATGCTGGGCATCTGAGCTCGAGTAAGAGGAGAACAGTAGAAAATGGCACGTGTTAAGCGTTCTGTCAACGCCAAGAAGAAGCGTCGTACCGTACTCGAGCAGGCCTCCGGCTACCGTGGCCAGCGCTCGCGCATGTACCGCAAGGCCAAGGAGCAGGTCACTCACTCCTTCGTCTACTCCTACCGCGACCGCAAGGCCAAGAAGGGCGACTTCCGTCGTCTGTGGATCCAGCGCATCAACGCTGCTTCCCGCGCCCAGGGCCTGACCTACAACCGCCTCATCCAGGGCCTGAACCTGGCCGGCGTCGAGGTCGACCGTCGCATGCTGGCCGAGCTGGCTGTCAACGACATCAACGCGTTCAACGCCCTGGTGAAGGTCGCCAAGGACGCGCTGCCCGCCGACATCAACGCCCCCAAGGCCTGATAGGTGAGCTTTTCCGCCGAGCGCCTGACCGTTCTCGATAATCCCCGCGCCGATCGCGTGCGCAGGGTGTCGGGTCTGGTTGGGCGCTCGGCGCGTTCACGCTCGGGTCTGATGCTCGTTGAGGGGCCTCAGGCGGTGCGTGAACTTGCCGTGCACCGACCGTCTGCGGTGCGCGACGTGTATGTTCGTGAGGACGCGTGGGAGACCCACGCGGACGTCGTGGACGTCGCCCGGCGCGCGACGCGCTGGGTTCATCCGGTGACCGCCGAAGTGTCGGCGGCTCTCTCGGCAGACTCGCAGGGTATCTGCGCGGTCGCCTCGCTCGATG
>CALBAF010000046.1 GCA_937926415.1 uncultured Actinomyces sp. | reverse complement strand
TCGAGGAGCAGGCCGTACTGCTTGCGGTCCTCGGACAGGTAGCCGATGCCGTTCTTCACGGCGTCGTTCGCGCCCTTGATCGTCACCTTCTTACCGTGGACGTAGATATCGCCCGAGGTGTGGGGGTCAGCGCCGAACAGGGCGCGGGCGACCTCGGTGCGGCCGGCGCCGACCAGGCCCGCAAACCCGAAGATCTCACCCTTCTTGACCTCGAAGGACACGTCGTGGACGGCCTTGACGGTCGAGAGATGCTCGACGCGCAGGACGGCCTCGTCGGAGAGCGGCTTGGTGGTGGGACGCGCGTCTGCGGGGACCTCGCGGCCGACCATCATCTTGACGACCTCACTCATGGGCGTCGAGGCCGTGTCCACCGTGCCGATGTACTTGCCATCACGCAGGACCGAGATGCGGTTGGTGAGCTCGGTGAGCTCGGGCATACGGTGCGTGATGAAGATCAGGCCGGTCGTCGGGCACACGAAGTCGCGCACCAGCTCGAACAGGGACTCGGTCTCGGTCGTGGTCAGAGGAGCCGTGGGCTCATCCATGACCAGGATCTTCGAGTCGAAGGACAGCGCACGCGCGATTTCCACCATCTGCAGGCGCGCAACCGGCAGGTCACGGCAGTAGGCGGTGGGGTCGATGTTCATGTTGAGGCGCTCGAACAGCTCGCGCGCATCACGGACCATCTTGCGGTCGTCGACATATCCAAACTTGGACGTGCCGGGTCGACCGATGTACAGGTTCTGGGCGACGGTCAGGTCAGGAACGATGTTGAGTTCCTGGTGGATGATCGACAGGCCGAGGTCACGCGCGTGCTCCGGCGACTGGATGTCGACCTTCTCTCCCTGCAGCCAGATCTCGCCGCCCGGGTCGGACTTGTGGATACCGGTGAGCACCTTCATGAGCGTGGACTTGCCCGCTCCGTTCTCACCGCAGAGACCCAAGACTTCACCGGGTCGAAGGTCAAGGTCCACGTCGGACAGTGCCTTCACACCGGGGAACGTCTTTGAGATCCCCTTTAGCTCTAATAAGTTCGTCACTTCTCACCCCTTGGGTACCAGTAACTTCTCTGTTTCTGGAGTTTGCTTCCCCGGCTTCGTTAACGCTAACGGTCACTGTTCCGGCGAATCGCCCTCTTCGGCGTCCTCTTAAGAGTAGAGCATCACAGGGATCTGCGCGACCTAAATGTCTGTGCATGTAATCAAATCGTAACCGAATGTCAGGACGATTCAGTCTGACATTTCCGCATCATTCTGCAGATTTTCAATAACCTGACGCGCGACAGCATCCAACCAGTCCTGCTCGACCACACAGGCTTTGACCAGTACTTTTCCGCGTGTCGGATCGTGAGGAATCCCCTCTCGTTCCCACTCGGAAAATCCCTCACCCCGCATAGTTGTCGGAAAAGTTCCGTGAACGTTCACGACGCGCCACCACGGGACTCCACTGCCCCAGTCGTGCATAATCCGCCCCACGACGCGCGGACCGGTACCAACCGCGCGGGCGATCATGCCGTACGTGGCTACGCGGCCCGCAGGAATCTCCTCCACGACCCGCAGGACCGCCTCGACAAGCTCTTCTCTCACCGTTCATTCCCCCGCGCCTGCACACGGCAATGAACAGTCACAGCCTGATCATCCTCTCCACGGCCCACAGGACCTCACGTGGATCGATCGGGACCACGGCCGTGTCCACCAGCGGCTCGGGCTCACGTGCAGGCGACTCAACGGGCAGCGGCTCCACGACCTGCTGGTTGTCACCAACGGATGCAACATCCTCCTCCGCCGCACTACGCCTCCTGCGCAGGCTGCGGCGCCTCATCGGTCGGCCCCGGCCTCGTCGAGAGACCTCAGCTTCACGCCCATCGCCCGCCCACGGCGAGGACATGCCCCCTTCCCCAGGAGGCGCCCACCGCTCATCGTCTTCCTCCTGCAAGAAAGCATCACCCACCTGATAGGTCACGCCGGAACAATCCAGGACGCGCAGGTGTGCGTACGGCTCTTTCCAAGCGCTCTCGGCACGGAAGGCCATGAAGGCGAGGGCATGGAAGTCCGCAGCATTGAGGGCATCGGCGACGGTCGACCCCTTCGGAGCGACATGGGAGATGTCCCGCATCACGCGGAACGTGTTCCACAGGGGCTTGTCCCCCAGCTCCATCGTCTCGGCGGGTAGCCAGCGCAGGCCATCCACCGTGCCGGTGCGCGGGCCCAGTCGGGTAAACCCGCGAACGAAGCCGACGACCTCGCTGGGGAGAATCTCGTCAACCTGGACAACGCGCGTGCTATGCAGCTCCACGAGCGCACGATCCCTACTGAGCCACACGCGCATGAGACGGGGCTTCTGCGCGGCCTTGGAGTGCAGGGCCCACACGTCCAAGCGCAGCCGTGCCCACGAGGTCGGGGCGAGCTCGTGCCTCGGCTGAACCGCGTCGGCGGGCGCGTCCAGCATCGCCAGGTAGCTGCGCTTATTGACCGTGATCTTGCCCAGCTGACTGTTATGAAAACGCCGAGGGAAAGGAGCCCGTGCATCCGGGCGCCCCCAGAGGCTCGCGGCCGTCACGAGGCGATCCTCATCGCCTTGCCCGCGCGGTTGCGCGTTCCATTCCTGCCAGCGCGTCCCAAACTCAGCGTAGCGCCGCCGCATACGCTCCTCGCGCTCGACTGCGCTCTCTCTGGGGGCGCGCGGGCGAGACTTCGGCTTACGAGGCGCACGTACAGCCTCAACGATCCCAGAGACGACGTAGAAAGCGACGACGGCGATAAGCAACGCGACATAGGGATGCCCTGCGATCGCTTCCAATGAGGCCCCCCTTCTCTGATCAACAAAAAGCCCCGAGTCCGTGAGAACTCGGGACATCTGCTCCTGCGACTGGATTCGAACCAGTAACCGTCCGATTAACAGTCGGATGCTCTGCCGTTGAGCTACGC
>CALBAF010000045.1 GCA_937926415.1 uncultured Actinomyces sp. | reverse complement strand
GCGCCCCCGCCGGCTCCCTCGACGCGATCCGCGCGGTGAGCGGCGTCAAGGCCGCATTCCTCGAGCGCGAAACCCGCGTCAGCGACGTTGACGAGGTCGATGCCGAGGGCGGCACCCAGGCGCCCCGACTGTCGACCCAGAACCCTGACAACCTCAGCGCCCAGATCATGATGCACGCCGACCAGCTCACCCAAAAGGGCGAGGGCAAGGTCGTCGCCGTCATCGACACCGGTGTCGAGATGACCCATCCCGCGTTCGCGGGTGCCATGGCCTCGACGCCCTCGCTCACCGCCGACAAGGTTGCGGCCCTGACCCCGAAGCTGGGCGACGGAAAGCTGGGAGTGTACGTCTCTGAGAAGTTCCCCTTCGCCTACGACTACGCGGACGGCGACAACGACGCGATGCCGGCCAAGGGATCCTACGGCTCCCACGGCACGCACGTCGCCGGCATCACCGCAGGCAACGCCGACCAGATCATCGGTGTGGCCTCCGAAGCTCAGATCATCGTCGCGAAGGTCTCGCGCAGTGAAGACGGAGAAATCCCCGACTCGGCGCTGCTCGCCTCCCTCGACGACATGGTGGTCCTGCACCCCGACGTCGTGAACCTGTCCCTCGGACAGCTCGGCGGCATGGACAACGAGGCCGACTCGGTGTTCGCCTCCGTCTTCAAGAAGCTCCAGGACGAGGGCATTTCGGTCAATGCCGCGGCCGGCAACCACTACTCGGCCGGGTACGGCAACACTTCCGGACGCAACCTGCCCTACGCCTCGGATCCCGACTCCTCGACCCAGTGCGAGCCCGCCACCTACTCGTCGGTCCTCGCCGTCGCCTCGGTCGACAACCTCCTGTCCTACAACGCCTTCACCGCCGCCGGAAAGGACATCGCCTACCAGCGTGCGCGCGGTGCGAACGGTGAGAAGGTCGCCGAAATCGCCGAGCTGGCCGCCGGGTCCTACGAGTACATCGACGCCGGATACGCCACGGAGGAAGACGCCGCAGCCCTCGCCGCCAAGTACCCCGATGGCCTGGCCGGCAAGTTTGCCCTGGTCTCGCGTGGCAAGCTGACATTCCAGAAGAAGATCGAGAACCTGGCGGCGCTCAAGCCCGCCGGCATTCTCGTCTACAACAACGTCGCCGGCGACTCGCTCATGCTTATGAGCATTACGACTCTGGACGTGCCCGCCGCCTTCATTTCGCAGGAGAACGGCCAGGCCATGCTGGCGGCCGCGGATCATCACCTGACCCTCGTGGACGGCAAGACCATCACCCCGAGCTCGAACTACTCGATGTCGGACTTCTCCTCGTGGGGCGTCACCCCGGACCTGCGCCTTAAGCCCGAGGTCAGCGCCCCCGGCGGCAGCATCTACTCGGCCGTCCTCGACGGTAAGTACGACCACCTGTCCGGCACGTCCATGGCGACCCCGCAGATGGCCGGCGTCAGTGCCGTCGTGCTGCAGCGCGTCCAGTCCGACCCGCTCTTCGCCTCGATGAGCGCGCGCGAGAAGGTCGATGTCGTCCAGAACCTCATCATGGGCACCGCCCGCCCGCTCGCGGACGTGGCCCAGACGACCGGCGCCTTCTACTCGCCGCGCAAGCAGGGCTCGGGCCTCGTTGACGCGGTCGCGGCCACGACCTCGTCCGTGTACCCCACGGTCGTCGGCGCCGCCGAGCAGTCCCGGCCCAAGGCCGACCTGGGCGACGGCACCACCGGATGGCACTTCGCCGTCACCCTCCACAACCTCTCCGACACACCGGCTACGTACGAGGTCAGCTCCCAGGCCCTGTCCGAGAACGTTGACGGCGGCTACTTCACCGGCAGCTCCACCGATTGGCGAGGCAAGGGCGTGGAGATCGCGTACTCGGGCGCCGCGTCCACCTCGGGTGAGGGTGCGACCGTCACCGTCCCCGCGAACGGCGAGGCCACCATCGGCGTCGACGTGAAGCCGGGCAGTGAGTTCGCCGCCTTCGCCACGGCCAACACCCCCTCGGGGACCTTCCTCGACGGATTCGTGCGCTTCACCTCGCGCACCGAGTCCCAGCCCGACCTCACCGTGCCCTACCTGGGCTTCTACGGTGACTGGGGCAAGCCCGCGATCTTCGACCAGCTCGCCTCCGACGGGTGGGGCCACGCGCTGCCCTCGGGCATCTACAACGGCGCGAGCGGCAACATCCTGGGCTACAACCCGGTCATCAAGACGAGCGACCTCGTGGGTCTGCCCCGCGCCGACCGCTACGTCGTCTCCCGTTCCGAGGCCTCGGGCGCCCCCACGATCCTCGAACCGCGCACGGGCACACTGCGCAGCGTCCACACGCTCAACACCGTGTACACGAACGCCGCGGGCGAGAAGGTCGCCTCCTTCACGCGCTACCAGAACTGGAAGTCGGGCATCAGCCCGAGCACCGGCAAGATGACCTGGGTGGAACAGGCCCACGAGTCCACGGCCCTTGACCTGCGCTCCGACGCGTTCAAGAACCTGCCGGACGGTGCCTACAAGCTGACGCTGTCCGCGCACAACGACGGCCCCTCGCAGGCCGAGCAATCGATCTCCTACGACTTCCGCATCGACAGCGTCGCACCCGTCGTCTCTAACCTGGAGTACAAGGGCGAGGGCGCTGACACGGTCCTCTCCTTCGATGTTGCCGACGCGTCCCCGCTGGCCGCGATCGACCTGCACGATCCCGCCGACGGCCTGTGGTTCTATCGCCACGTCTTCACGGACGCCGAAGGCACTGTCGGGGCCGACGGAAGCTACGCGTACCACGTCGAGGTTCCCTTCAAGGACATCAACGCCGCCTGGGCATACCAGGGTGGCTCCGGCACCGTCATCGCCCACCCCTACCTGCTGGCCTGGGACTACGGCCTCAACCACTCCGAGCCCGCGACCCTCAACCTGCCTTCCGACAACGCCGGCACCGCCAACGCGTGCACGAGCACCGAGGGCGGCCACTGGACGAAGGACGCGGCCGGCTGGTTCTACACCTGCGCCGATGGGACGAGCTACCTCACGGGTGGCTGGTACACGATTGGCGGCGCGGACTACCTGTTCGGCCCGTCGGGTTACCTGGCGACCGGCTTCCTCAAGCGCGCCGACGGCCAGTGGGTCTACGCCAACGACTCGGGCGCCCTCGTGGGCGGCTGGGTGCGTGACGGCGGCTCCTGGTACTACCTCGACCCGACCACGAAGGTCATGGCCACCGGATGGGTTGCTGATGGCGGTTCCTGGTACTACCTCAACGCCTCCGGCGCGATGGTCACCGGCTGGGTGCAGGTTGACGGCAGCTGGTACTACCTGACGGTTTCCGGTCAGATGGCCACCGGCTGGCTCAACGTGGGTGGCTCCTGGTACTACCTGTCTCCCTCCGGCGTCATGCTGACGGGCACCCAGGTCATCAACGGACGCACCTACGTGTTCGACGCGAATGGGGTGTGGGTGCACTGATGTGCGCGTCTCACCTGAATCACTGATTCGCTGATTCGCGAGGTCGGGGCCCGGGAACGCTCACTGCGAGCGCTCCCGGGCCCCGTCGCATGCACCCACGGGTGTCCGCGTGCGTATACGAATGCCGCAATGTCGGTAGTCGCTGCGGTATGTTGGAAGCAGCGACACACCTCGATGT
>CALBAF010000044.1 GCA_937926415.1 uncultured Actinomyces sp. | reverse complement strand
GAGGCGACGCGCCGAGCGCAGCTCGCGGCGCGGGCGACGAGCGGGCGGGCAGGCCATGCGGTGTCCGGAACAAAGGCGACGCCGCGAGGATTGATCAGGTGAGTGCGTTGCAGCAGGCTCTCGTACCTGGCTACCAGGCCCCGCCACCGCCCACGGGCACCGCAGCCAGGTCTCGGTGGCCGTGTGTTGGCTTTTTGATTACCTGACCCCGGTGTCGCACACGGGCATCGCAGCACGAGAACCCTTGAGAGCTTCGCGGCGGCCTTGATGGTTTGAGGGGACGACAAGGAGACATACGAATGGGGCCGACCCGAAAGGGCCGGCCCCACAGCGCGGGATCACCCGCAGAGATAGCCGCTACATGCCACCCAGGATCGTGGCAACGAGGATCTTGCCGACCATGGCGACTGGGTAGACCAGCGCGTAACCGAGGGAGACACGCGGATCGGCGTTGGTACGGCCATTCGCGAATGCGAGGACGGCAGGCTGCGTCTGCGCGCCGCCGAGCAGGCCGGCGAGCTTCGTGCCGCCCATCTTGAAGACCCAGCGCATCGTGCAGTACAGGCCGATCGCCATAATCGATGTCATGACGAGGCCCAGTGCGAAGATGCGGATCCAGGCGCCCGATGTGAAGGCCTCGAGGATCTGGCCGCCAGCCTTGGCGCCGGCCTGCGCGAGGAAGACCAGCAAGCCGAGCTCGGCTATCACCTGGCAGGTCGTGAAGGGCAGGGCGGTGGCGATGGGACCGATGCGGCCGATGCGGCCGAAGATGAGGCCGACGATCAGTGTGCCGGCGGCGGAGCCGATCGAGAAGTACTGGCCGTCGGGGGTCAGGATCGGCAGCTCACCGATCGCGATACCCAGCGCCATGCCGATGCCCAGGGCGATCGGGTTGAGGTCCGTGAGGCCTCGGGACGAGTCGCCGAAGAACTTGGTGATCTCAGCCATCTTCGAGGTGGGGGCGACGACACGTACACGGTCACCCTGCTGGAGGACGAGGCCCGGCTCGGCGACCATGTCGACGTCACCGCGGCGCACGCGCGAGATCGTAGCGGAGAACTCCTTGGCGAGGCCGAGCGAGGCGACCGTGCGGCCCGATACCTTCGGGTTGGAAATCGTCACGCGGCGGAAGTCCAGGTAGGAGCGGTCCTGCATGAGGGAGTGCGAGGAGGCGTGGCCCAGCTCGGTGGCTGCGCGAGCGACGAGCTCGCGGGGACCGACGACCGTCACGAGGTCGCCGGGATCGAGCGTGTCGGACATCTGGGGACGGGTGATCGGGCCGGTCTCGCCGCGGCGCAGGCGGGAGAAGGAGACCTTCTCGCCGAGCTTCTCGTAGATGTCGCCGACGAAGGGGTGGTCGTCGCGCTCGACGCGGATCGTGCGGTTCGACAGGGGAGAGGGAGCATCCTTGTCGTTGCGGCCGTAGTGCAGTGCGGCCATCGAGGCTGCCAGCATACCGATGACGCCGAAGAGGTAGGCGATCGAGTAGCCGACGGTTGCGCGTGCAGGATCGCCGGAGGCATCGCCGGCGGCGGCCAGAGCGGGCGTGTTCGTCACCGAACCCGCGAAGGTACCGGCGATGAGCGGAACGTCCATACCCATGGCCTTACCGAGGTAGAGACCGACGGTGGCAGTGATGCCGTAGAGGGCAACCATCGTCAGAATCGGGCCGACGGCGGTCTTCAGGTTGTGGAAGAACGACGCACCCGAGTTGATGCCGATCGCGAACGTGAAGAGCGTCAGGCCGAGAGTGCCCAGCTGGGGGGTGACTCGCAGCTCGATGCCGTAGGACTGCGCCCACGCAGCCAACGCGATGGCAAAGAACAGAACGGCGGCGGCGCCGAGGCTAATGCCCCTGATTTTCACATGGCCGAACGCCATGCCTATACCGATGAGAATGAAGAGGAACAGAACTGGCTGTTCGCTCAGAATCTCGAACACCTGATGCACGATGAAATCTCCGTGTTGTGGATTGTGATATGAGGTATGAGTCAATTAAACCAGTAATACGTGCTGTGCATCTCAGTCCTTTGGCCTAGATGGCGATCAGAGCTCAAAGGTCCGCACAATGAGATGAAGAGGAGAGCAGCGCTCGGGAGAGATACGGTAAAGGCATGCTCAACGTTCGCGGAATTGGAATCCTCGCCCTGGTCATCGTACCCGGGCGTGCGATGCCTGCCGTGTAACGTGAGGATGGATCGCACGCCGAATTCCCCGCATCCGCGCATCTGCCGGACCTGACGGGGTTTTTTCTTTGAGACGGTCCCAACGATTGAGAGGACGAATGGTGAGCGACACCGCCAACACCACCCGCATGACCGGAGCAGAGGCTATCGTGGCCAGCCTCGAGGCCCTGGGCGTCACCGACGTGTTCGGTATGCCCGGCGGCGCAATTCTGCCGACCTACGACCCGCTACTGGCGTCGACGTCCATCCGCCACATTCTTGTCCGTCACGAGCAGGGCGCGGGCCATGCCGCCGAAGGCTACGCCCTGGCCACCGGTAAGGTTGGCTGCGCGATCGTGACGTCCGGCCCCGGCGCCACCAACGTGCTGACGGCTCTCGGCGACGCCTGCATGGACTCGGTCCCGATCGTCGTGATCTCGGGCCAGGTCGGCGCATCCCTGATCGGCACCGACGCCTTCCAGGAAGCCGACGTCGTGGGCGCCTCGATGCCCCTGGCCAAGCACTCCTTCTTGGTGACGGACCCGCGTGAAATCCCCGCTCGCCTCACCGAAGCCTTCCACATCGCCAAAACTGGCCGACCGGGCCCCGTCCTCGTGGATATCACCCGATCCGCACAGGTCGAAGAATTCGAATACATCTGGCCTGCGCCCATGGATCTTCCCGGCTATCAGCCCGCTTTTGAGCCCATTCCGCGCCAAATCGAGCGCGCCGCAGAGGAAATCGCACGCGCGCAGGCTCCCGTGTTCTACGTCGGCGGCGGCCTCGTCCGAGCACGCGCCGAAAAGGAACTGCGCGAATTGGTCGTACTGTCCGACGCGGCTGTTGTAACGACTCTTCCCGCACGCGGTGCCTTCCCCGATTCGGACCCGCACAACTTGAAGATGCCCGGCATGCACGGCACTGTTCCCGCGGTGGGAGCTCTCCAGCGTGCGGATCTCGTTGTCGCGCTAGGTGCTCGCTTCGATGA
>CALBAF010000043.1 GCA_937926415.1 uncultured Actinomyces sp. | reverse complement strand
CCGGGCAGGCGATGCCCGTGCGGGCGTGGCACTCGTAGCCGCCCGGGTTCTTGAAGAGGTACTGCTGGTGGTAGTCCTCCGCGTACCAGAAGCGCGCGGTGGAGTCAGTATCGGGAGCGGGGGAGATGACCGTTTGAATCGGGCCGAAACCGCGCTCAGTGAGCGCCTCCTGGTAGGCCGCTCGCAGGGCGGTCGCGTCGCGCAGCTGCTCGGGTGTGGTCGTCCAGATCGCAGAGCGGTACTGGTCGCCGATGTCGTTGCCCTGGCCGCCTACCTGCGTGGGATCGTGGATCTCGAAGAAGAGGCGAACCAGGTCGGCAGCGCTGGTGAGCGCGGTATCGAAGACGACGCGCACGGTCTCCGCGTGACCCGTCGAATGTGAGCACACCTGCTCGTACGTGGGATCGGGGGCGTGACCCCCCATGTAACCCGTCGCCGTGGTGACGACTCCGGGCGTGTTCCACAGGGCCTTCTCGACACCCCAGAAGCACCCCGCGGCCAGGTAGATGACCTCCTGGCCGGCCCCGGCCTCGGCCCTCATGTTCGAACCAAGGACCGCGTGCGTCGTGGGATGAACATCCGTCTGCGCGAGCGTGAAGATATTTCTCATATCTGACAGTATGCGCCTCGCGTGCCCACATGGCGCGGTGCGTGAACGGAAATGAGGAAGTGGGCGGGTACGCTTAGGGAAGAACGAAAAGGAGGGACCGTGGCCGACACTCAGGAACAGCCGCGCTGGAAACTATCCGACCTCATGGGCAGGCTTTCTGCTGCGCTGCCCGCGAAACACACTGATGAACCGACGCCCACCCCCGTCATGGTGTCGGTACGCGAGGAACACGAGGATGAACGCGACGTGGCAGCCGCCGTCCCGCGCACCCTTCGCGTGGCCGCGGCGATCTCGTGGCGCACTCTGGTCGTCGCCGGCCTGGTCTTGGCAGTCCTGTGGGGCATCGCGCGTCTGACGATCGTCATCATGCCGGTCGCTATCGCGCTGACCGTGACGGTCCTCCTCGAGCCCCTCGTGTCGTGGATGCGCAAGCGCCTGCACTTCCCCTCTTCTCTGGCAGCGACCGTCGGCCTGCTCGTCTTCTTTGCGGCCGTCGCCGGTGCGCTCAGCCAGGCAGCCGCCGAACTCATCCAGCAGGTCCCGCAGCTGGCCTCGGAGGCCGCGGACGGCTTCCACGCCCTGCTCGATGCGATCCTGCACAACGAGTTCCTGCAGAACGGCCCGTTGAAGATGGACACGACCGTCCTGACGAATGTAGCCGATCAGCTGCGTTCCGAGTCGGTGAACTGGCTGAATAGCAACAAGGAAACGCTGGCGACCGGTGCCCTGAGCATCACCTCTTCGGTGGGCACGCTGGCCACGTCCGGCCTGACGATGCTCTTCTGTCTGTTCTTCTTCCTGAAGGAGGGGCGCTCGATCTGGCTGTGGTGTGTGCGCCTGCTGCCCGCCCCCGCCCGCGTTCCCGTCCATGAGAGCGCGATCCGCGGTTGGGCAACTTTCGGCTCCTACGTGCGCACGCAGATCCAGGTGGCTGCTATCGACGCGATCGGTATCGCGCTGGGCGCGTTCTTCCTGGGCGTGCCCCTGGCCATCCCGATCGGTGTCATCACATTCTTCGCCGCGTTCGTGCCCATTCTGGGTGCTCTGACGTCCGGTGTCATCGCGGTGCTGGTGGCGGCCGTGAACGGTGGCCTGACGAAGGCGATCATCATGCTCGTCATCATCCTGGTCGTCCAGCAGGTTGAATCCAACATTCTGCAGCCCTTCATGATGTCGAACGCGGTGTCCCTGCACCCCGTCGCCGTCATGCTCGTCATTACCGCGGGTTCGGCGATCGCTGGTATCGCTGGTGCGGTCTTCTCGGTGCCGATTGCGGCGTTCATCAATGCGACCGTCATGTACCTGCACGGGTATGACCCGATGCCCGAGCTCGCGACCGCGTCGGATCGCCCGGGTGGTCCTCCCGGCGCCCTCGAGGAGGAGATCGCAGCCTCCTACGCCGGTAAGCCCGATACGCGCCCGTACGTTGCTCGTGAGGAGCTGAACGAGGACGAGGTCGTGGCGTCTGTGGATCTTCACGTCGAGGCCCGCGTCGAGTCGGAGGGCGAGGCGGACCGGGAGGAAGCATCGGCTGATGAGAAGCAGAAGCCGGGGGAGCCTCCGACGCCCCACGTGGAGGCCTAAGGCTTCTTCACGCGCATATGTAATGCGAAGCGGGTCCCACCACGTCGCATTGATAAGGGGGCGAGGCCGGGTCGGCCTGCTCGCCTCTGAACTCAGCCTTCGAAGGGCTTGGCGCCGAGGATCTCGACGTCGATCATGCGGCCCGTGGGGGCCTCGAAGGAGAGCTTGTCGCCGGCCTTGTGGCCGATGACGGCTGCGCCCAGGGGAGCCTGCGCGGAGAAGACCTGGATGCCCAGGTCGCCGCCGGCGTCGCGCGAACCCAGCAGGAACGTCTGCTCGCGGCCGGCCACCAGGGCGGTGACAACCATGCCGGGCTCGACGATGCCGTCATCAGCGGGGGTCTCGCCGACCTCGGCGTGCTCGAGCATCTCCTGGAGGGCCTGGATGCGGGTTTCGTTCATGGACTGCTCGTTACGGGCGGCGTGGTAGCCGCCGTTCTCGCGCAGATCGCCTTCCTGGCGGGCGGCGTCGATGAGGCGCGCGATCTCGACGCGCTTGACCTCGACGCGTTCCTTCAGCTCGCTTGCGAGCAGGTCGTACTGGGCCTGCGTGAGCCACTGTGTGTCAGCCATGGTTCCTCCAATGACGTGTCAGTAATCGAGCGCCGACACACGGGTGCCGGCGCGCATGGTGTTGAGTGTAGCAACATTGCGCCAGGCCACGGGTGTAGGTGGTCGGGTGGCGCGTCAGGAGTTGAGGACCGCCAGGTAGACGGCGACGCAGTGACAGGCCCACGCCGCGACTGTGAAGGCGTGGAAAATTTCGTGGAAGCCGAACCAGGCGGGGGAGGGGTCGGGCTTCTTCGTGCCGTAGACGACCGCGCCGAGCGTGTACAGGACTCCTCCTGCGATGATCAGCCACACGACGATCGGGCCGCCGCCCACCCACAGCTGCGGCAGGTACCAGACCGCAACCCAGCCAAGGGCGACGTAGATGAGGGTGGTGAGCCAGCGTGGGGCGCTGGGCCAGAAGAGGTTGAGGAGGATGCCGGCGATCGCCCCTCCCCACACGACCGATAGGAGAACCGTCGCGTCTGAGCGGTTCAGAAGCGCGATCGTAATCGGCGTGTAGGTGCCCGCGATGAGCAGGAAGATGTTGGAGTGGTCGAGGCGCTTCCACATGATTTCCCAGCGCGGGGCCCAGTAGAAGCGGTGGTAGGCGGCCGAGACGCCGAAGAGGATGAGCGAACACGCCAGGTAGACGGCGGATCCGATTTTTGTGGGCCTCGTGGGGGCCAGGCAGACGAGGACGATGGAGGCGGCGAGCGAGAGCGGGGCGGCAGCCAGGTGCAGCCAGCCGCGCAGCTTGGGCTTGATCTGGACGAGCTGGCCCGAGAACCACTCCTTGGGCGTCAGCGATGCGATTTTCATCCGGTCCCCCTGTCAACCTGTCAATACTTCTTACGAGTCCGTAGGTTACTACGCCGTAACTTATTGTGATAGGCGTGTTCTCGCACTTCGAGAGTGCTTGTGTTTCCCTGCGTCCGGCGGCGCGATACCCTTAATGTCATAAGAGTACGCCGCGCCGCAGGGTGCGACAGTAGGGAGGGACATCATGGCCCAGTGGAACATGCTCTACGACATGTACGAGCGTCGCCTCAAAGCCGAGCTGTCTGACGCCGCCGTACCCGCACATATTGGTGTCATCCTGGACGGCAACCGCCGCTGGGCGAAGTCCCTGGGTGCGACCGCCTCGCAGGGACATCGCGCCGGTGCCGGAAAGATCAGCGAGTTCCTCCAGTGGTCCGACGACGCGGGTGTCTCCATTGTCACCCTGTGGCTCCTGTCGACCGACAACCTCTCGCGCGATGCGGGCGAGCTGGGCGAGCTGCTGCGCATTATCTGCGAGGCCGTCTCCCTCCTGGCGGACCAGGGGCGCTGGAAGCTGGCCGTGGTCGGCGACCTGTCCCTGCTGCCCGAGAAGGTGGCCGAAGACCTGCGTGCGTCCGTCGCGCGCACCGCTGACGTGCAGGGCATGACCGTTAATGTCGCGGTCGGCTACGGCGGCAGACACGAGATCACCGAGGCCGTGCGCTCCATGATGCGCGAGGCGTCGGCCCAGGGGCGCACCCTCGACGAGCTCGCCGACTCCTTCACCGACGCCGACATCACCGCTCACCTGTACACGAAGGACCAGCCTGACCCCGACCTCGTCATCCGGACGTCGGGGGAGCAGCGTCTGTCGGGCTTCATGCTGTGGCAGTCCGTGCACTCCGAGTACTACTTCTGCGAGGTCTACTGGCCGGATTTCCGCCGCGTTGACTTCCTGCGCGCCCTGCGCTCCTACGCGCAGCGCGAGCGCCGGATGGGTAAGTAGACGCGCGCTGCGCGTGCAATAAACGAGGCCGGACCCCGATGTGGGGACCGGCCTCGTTCGTTCGTCTGCGGTGCTGTTAGGAGAGCTCGTGCGCCCAGGGCGGGTTCGCGCCCTTGCGCGAAACGGTCACGTCGGAGACGGCGCTGGCGCGGTCGATGATGGCGCGGACCTGCTCCTCAGGCAGGGCGCGTAGGGTCTCGCGCGCGTCGG